>NZ_JBITVD010000003.1:0-279743 GCF_044542805.1 Acidovorax sp. NPDC077693
TCAAGGACTTCATCGACGTGATGCTGGAAACCGGCACGCTGCCCGAGTTCGAATGCTTCGACGTGGGCATCGTGCGCTGCGTGGAGATGTATGTGCAGACCGGCATGTACACCGCGCGGCTGCCCGAATACAACTTCGTGATGGGTGTCGAGTCCGGCATGCCCGCGGACCCGGACCTGCTGCCCATCTTGCTCAAGCTCAAGATCAAGGACGCCCCCTGGCAGGCCACCGTCATCGGCCGCAGCGAGATCTGGCCCGTGCACCAGCGCGTGGCCGAGCTGGGCGGGCATTTGCGCACGGGGCTGGAGGACACGTTCTATCTGCCCGATGGCACCAAGGCGGATTCGAATGGGCCGTTGATCGAGAGGCTGGCGCAGTACGCGCGCAATGCGGGGCGGGAGGTGGCGTCGCCGCAGGAGGCGCGGGGGATGTTGGGGTTGGCTGGCGCGTAGCGCAGGCCACGCATTGCCCGCCTGTTGCGCGGTTTTGGCAGGCAGTTTGCGTCTTGCGCCTCCCCCACGGCGTTGGAGTAAGTCTTGTGCTCCGTGGGTCTGTTGCAATTTTCTATGATGGCTTACCTGCTTTTACAGGGTAGAGTGCCGGCGCCATCCCTCCAGGCGGCCTGCCGCAGGCCTTGTGCAGGCATGCCCGGCAGGCAACCCCCCATGAGCTTTCATTCTTCCAACAACGAAGGACTATCGATGTTGCGCCCCTGGTATTGCGCCCCATTTTTCGCTGACCCTCTCGGTGCACGCAGTGCATTGCGGCGCCTGGCGGCTGCAATGCTGCTGGTGGCCGCATTGCCGGCGGCGCAGGCGCAGACGATTACGGCAGGCGCGCTCGCGGCCGCAGCGATACCCGTCGACCACCCTGGCGCCTTGCTGCTGCTGGCGGTGGCCATGGTGGCCTGCATGGGCTGGATGGTGCGCACGAAAGGCCTCGTGTCCTCCGCCACCTTGCGCAGCGTGGCGCTGGGAGCCGTGGCCACGGTGCTGGGCGCCTTGGTGGTGTGGGGTGACGCTGTGCAGGCCCAGTTGCAGGAGCTGCAGGCTGCCTTCCACCAGGCGGGTGGAGAAACGCTCACGATTCCCGTGCAGTCCACGGGCACCACGCCCGGTGGCGATCCTTCGGGATTCCTGCCGGTGGTCTACACCAACCGGACAGCGTCCGGCTTGCGCATCGCCAGCATCACGCAGCCGAGCTGGAGCACCTGCTTTCCGCTGGGCATTCCGTCGCCCCTGCCAGTGACCCCGGCCCGCCCGGGCACCGTCTGTGCCGTTGGCACTGCACTGCCTGCAGGCGGCGCGTGCTGGGTCGATGTGGCGGCACTGTGCGCTGCTGCGGCCACCGCGGCGCAGGGCCATCAGTCCAGCACCTTGCTGGCCGATACCGTGTCGGCGGTGGCGGCAGCGCAGGCCACGGGCAATGTGCTGCTCAATGACCTGGACGCTGATGGCCCGCTGGTGCTGGCCAGCTTCACTTACCAGGGCACGCGGTACGCGGCCGGCACGCCGGCCACGGCGGCAGGGCTGGGCACGTTGACCATGCAGAGCAACGGCGACTACACCTTTGTGGCGGCCTCGCCGTTCACTGGCGCCAGCCCGCTGGTAGTGACCTACACCGTGCACACAGGCGCATCGAGCACGCTCAGCATCACCGTGAACCGTGCGCCCGTGGCGGTGAACGACGCAGTCTCCACCAATGCAAACACCCCTGTGACCGTCTCTGTGCGCGGCAACGACACCGATGCCGACGGTGACCCCCTCACGGTTGCCAGTGTGACGCCGGGCGCTCACGGCTCGGTGGTGATCGATGCCGTCACGAACAACCCCATCTACACACCCAACGCAGGGTTTGCCGGCAGTGACAGCTTCACCTACACCATCAGCGACGGCAAGGGCGCCACATCCACCGCAACCGTCACGGTCACGGTCAATGCGTCGGCCAATGGCGCGCCCGTCGCCAACAACGATGTGGCGACAGTGGATGAAGACAGCTCTGTAGTCATTGCCGTGCGCGGCAACGACACGGACACCGATGGCGATTCGCTCACGGTTGTTGGCGTGACTCAGGGCGCCAATGGCTCGGTGGTGATCGATGCCGTTACAGGCAACCCCATCTACACCCCCAACGCCGGGTTCACCGGTACGGACACCTTCACCTACACCGTCGACGATGGGCATGGCCACACGGCGACCGGCACCGTCACGGTGACTGTGAATCCCACCGTGAATCAGGCGCCGGTCGCTGCCAACGACACGGCCCTCACGCGCATGGACACGGCCATTTCCATTCCCGTGTCCACGTTGCTGGCCAACGACACCGATGCCAATGGAGACGTGCTGACCCTGGTGTCGGTACAGGCGGCAGTGAACGGCACGGTCAGCCGCATCGGCAACAACGTCATCTTTACGCCAGCCAGCGGCTTCGAAGGTGCCGCCAGCTTCACCTACACCATAGAGGATCCCTCCCGCGCCAGCAGCACGGCCACGGTCAATGTGACCGTCGGCTCGGCCACCACGCCTTCGTTGGTGGTTTTGAAGTCCCTGGTGGTCAATGCGCACGGCACTGGTGGAACCAGCGCCAGGTTCCCTATCACCACAACACTGGTGGACACGGATGGCTCCGAGAGCCTGTCGATCAGGGTGAGCAACGTGCCCACGGGTGTCTCGTTCAATGCGGGCGCCAACCTGGGTGGCGGCGTGTGGCAGCTTGCCGAGGCGGACCTGCCCAACCTGATGCTGAATCTTCCTGGCAGCTACACGACCAACGCAACCCACCTGACCGTACAGGTCACATCCACGGAAACCAACGGTGGCGTCACTGCGAGCGTGAGCAGTGTGGTGACGCTCAAGGCGGCCTACACAACGGTGGACATCACCACGACAGCGAGTGGCAGCTACACCGGCAGCTCTGCCAACGAATTCATCCAAGGTGGAAATGGCGACAACACCATCAATGCCGCCAATGGCAACAACATCGTCCACGGTGGTGACGGTGATGACAACCTCTCTGCCGGGAGCGGGTCCGACATGCTCTACGGCGGCAGCGGCAACGACACCATCAACGCCGGCAGCGGTGCCGACGTGATCTCGGGCGGTCCCGGCAACGACACCTTGATCGGCGGCGATGCCGGTGAAAACTTCGTGGACGTGTTTGTCTGGAGCCTGGGCGACCAGGGCGCTGCCGGGACTCCTGCGGTGGACACCATCCAGAACTTCGAAACGGCGGCAGCGGGCAGCAATACCGCGGGGGGCGATGTGCTGGACCTGCGCGACCTGCTGCAGGGGGAGCACGTGGGTCCATCCAACGGCGCGGGCAACTTGGCGGACTATGTGCACTTCGAGATCTCGGGGGGCAACACCATCATCCACATCAGCCACGCGGGTGGGTTTGCTGCGGATTCCCACTTCGTTGGTGCGGCCTATACCAGCGCCACCGAAACCCAGCAGATCGTTCTTTCGGGGGTCGACCTGCAGTCTCTCTACTCCGGCGCCACCACCGACCAGCAGATCATTACCCAGCTGCTGAACAACAACAAGCTCATCGTGGATTGATGGCGGCGAGCTGGCCGGGCCCGTATCTGCCGGACAGGGCATCCGCCCGGCTCCGATACAGCCACGGGTGGTGGTCGGCGGGGCTGCGGGTCCTTCGGCCCCCGGAAGCAGCCTGGCATCTGGACCTGCAGCCCAAGCGGCGGGCGTTGGCAGGCCCAACTTCCATCTTTTCAGGCCTCTGCCGCTGGTTTGCAAAGGAACGAATGCTATTGATTGGATAGTATTCGGTTTGCTCCGATGCCTTGGATATTCAGGGCAAGCCTCAGCACACCACCATCCCCATCACTGTCACCGTCTGCCCCGGCCAGCCAGGGGCGGCCAGCCAAAAAAAGCCAGGCAGCCACCACCATGTTGACCACCGCCCAGGCCATCGCGTTTCTTCTCACCGCCGTCATGCTCACAGCCACGCCCGGCCCCGACAACCTCATGGTGCTCAGCGTCGGCATGTCCAAAGGCCGCCGCGCTGGCATCGTGTTTGGCCTGGGTTGCGCATTGGGTTGCCTCAGCCATACCGTGCTGGCCGTCATTGGCGTAGGCGCTATCCTGGCCGCATCGCCAGTGGCCTTCACGGCGCTCAAGTGGGCGGGTGGTGCCTACCTGATCTGGCTTGGCACCCAGGCCCTGCGCCACGCAGGCGCTGTGCGCATCGAAGGCGCCCATGGCAGCTCCAGCAGCCAAACCGCTGCTGAATCGCTCGGCCGCACCTTCTCCAAGGGCCTGATAGCCAACGCCATCAACCCCAAGGTCGTGCTGTTCTTCCTGTCGTTCCTGCCGCAGTTCGTGGATGCATCGCGCGGCGGCATGGAGCTGCAGCTGGGCTTGCTGGGGCTGCTGTTCACGGCCCAGGCGGCGGTGCTGTTCGGGTTGCTGGGCTACTTCTCAGGCAGGGTCGGTGGGTGGATCCACCGCAAGCCGCGGGTGGGTGTATGGCTGGACCGGCTGGCGGGCACGGTGTTCATTGCGCTGGGGTTGCGGATGGTGGCGCGGTAAGCTCCAGGGCGGCGGACGCTTCACGCTGAAAGACGTGGTGCTTCCCGCACTGCGCAGCACAGCGCAGAGCAGGGCTGTGGTGGGTGTTCTCCACAACACCGAACCAGCGGATAGGCCAGTTGGTCGGTGATGCGTTTGGTGTGCCAGAAGCGAGTGCCTTCAGCTATCCGGTTCGACTGAAACACGGTCGATCAATAGGTGGGCTGAAAGTCTCGAAGGGCATCTCGGGCTTTTGCTTCCACAGCGAACCCCGCCCCGTACGTCGCCGCCAGTTCATCCGCCCGCTTCAGGAACGCCTCCATTCCCGTGCCGTAAACGAACTGCATCGCACCCCCCGTCCACGCCGGAAACCCGATCCCAAAGATCGACCCGATGTTCGCGTCATGCACGCTGGTCAGCACCCCCTCGGCCAGGCAGCGCGCAGTCTCGATGGCCTGGCGGTAGAGCAGCCGGTCCTGGATCTCCTGCACGCTCCATGCCACGCCGGACTTTTCGAACAGAGGTTTCAGCTCCGGCCACAGGTGCTTCTTGCCGCCTGCGGGGTAGTCGTAAAAACCGCCGCCACCCGCGCGGCCAGGGCGCTTCAGCTCTTTGACCATGCGCTCCACCAGCAGTTCGCCGGGCGTGGCGGTGTAGGTCTTGCCTTCCGCCGCGCAGTCGGCGCGCGTCTGGTCCAGCACGTGCACGCTCAAGGTCAGCGCGGTCTCGTCCAGCACGGCCAGCGGGCCCACGGGCAGGCCGGCCTGCAGGGCGGCGTTTTCAATCGCGGCGGCGGGGATGCCTTCGCCCAGCATGGCGGTGCCTTCCATCACGTAGGTGCCGAAGGTGCGGCTGGTGTAGAAGCCGCGCGCGTCGTTGACCACGATGGGCACCTTGCCCAGGGCCTGCACATAGTCGAACGCGCGGGCCACGGTCTCGTCGTCCGTCTGTTTGCCGCGGATGATCTCCACCAGCTTCATCTTGTCCACGGGGCTGAAGAAGTGGATGCCGACAAATTTCTCGGGGTTACTGCTGGCCGTGGCCAGGCCGCTGATGGGCAGGGTGGAGGTATTGCTGGCAAAGAATCCGCCGGGTGCCAGCTGCGGCTCGGCCTCGCGCGTGACCCGGGCCTTGAGGTCGCGGCTTTCGAACACGGCTTCGATGATGAGGTCGCAGCCCGCCAGGTCGGCTGCGCTGGCGGTGGGCGTGATGCGCGAGAGCAGCGCTTGCTGCGCCTCGGCCGTCATGCGGCCTTTGTCCACGCGGGCTTGTGCGAGCTTGGTGCTGTAGGCCTTGCCGGCCTCGGCCTTTTGCGCGCTCACGTCCTTGAGCACGGTGGCGATGCCCCGGCTGGCCTGGGCCCAGGCGATGCCGGCGCCCATCATGCCGGCGCCCAGGATGCCGACCTTTTGCGGCTTGTAGCGCGGGGCTGAGCCCGGGCGCGACTTGCCGCTCTTGATCGCGTTCATGTCGAAGAAGAACGTGTTGATCATGTTGCGCGCCACGGGGCCTGTCATCAGGCGGGCGAGGTAGCGGCTTTCGATGCGCAGGGCGGTGTCGTAGTCCACCATCGCGCCTTCGACCATGGCGGCGAGGGCCGCCTCGGGCGCGGGGTAGCGGCCACGCGTGGTCTTCTTGAGCATGGCGGGCGCCACCGTCAGGGCGCTGGCGATCTTGGGGTTGGCGGGCGTGCCGCCGGGCATCTTGTAATTCTTGTCGTCCCACGGCTGCACGGCGTGCGGGTGGGTGGCGATGTGGGCCAGGGCGGCCGGCAGCAGTTGCTCGCGCGTGGCCACCAGTTCGTGCACCAGTTGCAGGTCCAGCGCCTCGGCGGGGTTGAAGAGCTTGCCTTCCAGCACGTAGGGCTGTGCGCCCATCAGGCCCAGCAGGCGCGTCATCTTGGTCACGCCGGTGGCGCCGGGCATCAGGCCCAGCGTGACCTCGGGCAGGCCGAACTGGATCTTGGGGTCGGCCACGGCGATGCGGTAGTGGGCGACCAGGGCCACCTCCCATCCGCCGCCCAGCGCGGCGCCGTTGAGGCAGGCCACCACGGGGATGCCCAGGGTTTCGAGCGTGCGGAAGTGCGCCTTCATGCGCTCGATCTCACCGAACGCGGCAGGCGCGTCGGCGGGTGTCAGGCGCATCGTGGCCTTCAGGTCGGCGCCCGCAAAGAAGCTGGTCTTGGCGGATGCAAGGACGATGCCCTTGAGCGCGGCGCCCAGGCGCTCGCGGTCTGCCACCACCTGGGCGGTGACCTCGCCCAGCTCTTGCTGCCACTGGCGGCACATGGTGTTGACGGGCGAGTTGGCTTCGTCGAACGTGATGACGGCGACCTGGCCATCGACGCCCTGGCCGGCGATGAGTTCGTAGCGGATGGTTTGCATGATGTTCTTGTCTCCTGCCCGTCAATCAAATGCGTTCAACGATGGTGGCAATGCCCATGCCGCCGCCCACGCACAGCGTGGCCAGGCCGTAGCGCTGGCCCCGGCGGTGCAGCTCGTCGATCAGGGTGCCGAGGATCATCGCCCCGGTGGCGCCCAGCGGGTGACCCATGGCGATGGCGCCGCCGTTCACGTTGACCTTGTCGTGCGGCACGCCCAGCTCGCGCATGAAGCGCATGGGCACGGCGGCAAACGCCTCGTTGACTTCGAACAAATCGATCTGGTCGATGGCCATGCCCGCACGGGCCAGCGCCTTCCGGGCGGCGGGCACCGGCCCGGTGAGCATGATGGTGGGGTCGGCGCCGCTGAGCGCCGTGGCCACGATGCGCGCGCGCGGCGTGAGGCCGTGGGCCTTGGCGGCGGCCTCGTTGCCGATCAGCACGGCGGCGGCGCCGTCCACGATGCCGGACGAGTTGCCCGCGTGGTGCACATGGTGGATGCGCTCCACCTGCGGGTAGCGCTGCAGCGCCACGGCGTCGAAGCCCATGCCGCCCAGTTGCTCGAACGAGGCCTTGAGCGCACCCAGGCCTTCGAGGGTTGTCTTGGGCTTGATGAATTCGTCTTCCGCCAGGATGGTCTGGCCGATGAAGTCGCGCACGGGCACGACGGAATGCTTGAAGTAACCCGCGGCACGCGCCGCGGTGGCGCGGCGCTGCGATTCGAGCGCGAAGGCGTCCACGTCGGCGCGGGTGTAGCCGTCCAGCGTCGCGATCAGGTCGGCGCCGATGCCCTGGGGCACGAACAGCGTTTCCGAATTGGTGGCAGGGTCTTGCGCCCAGGCGCCGCCGTCGGAGCCGATGGGCACGCGGCTCATGCTCTCCACGCCGCCGGCCACCACCAGGTCTTCCCAGCCGCTGCGCACTTTTTGCGCGGCCATATTCACGGCTTCGAGGCCCGATGCGCAAAAGCGGTTGACCTGCACGCCCGCACAGCGAAAGTCCCACCCAGCCTTGAGGGCGGCCACCTTGGGCAGCACCGAGCCCTGCTCGCCCACGGGCGAGACGATGCCCATGACCACGTCGTCCACCGCGGCCGTGTCGAAGCGGTGGCGTGCCTGCAGCTCGATCAGCAAGCCGGTGAGCAGGTCGATGGGCTTGACCTCGTGCAGGGTGCCGTCCTTCTTGCCCTTGCCGCGCGGGGTGCGCAGCGCATCGAATACAAAGGCTTCGGTCATGAATGGTCTCCGGTGGTCGTCACAATGGGTGAATCGCTGCGGGGGGACAGCGGGTGTTGGTGGCCTGCACCTTGCACACGCCGGGGCGTGGGGCGCATGGGCCGCTCACACCACGACAGCACGCTCTCTGACGCGGGTGCAGCGGTTTTTGCACTATCTTTGTGGGGTTGTCATCTAAATTTCTGGCTATGAAATCAAATCCATCCTCCGCCTTGCAGCGCATGGTCCGTGGCGCTATCGAGTACGACGACACGCGCGAGGGCTTTGCGCTCGAGCACCACATGGCGCTGGCCGCATCCAGCGCGCTGGCGGTGTCGGCCTTCATGGCGCCGTCGCGCACTGCGGCCGCCGTGCGGGGCATCGGTGCTGGCTTGCTGCTGATGCGTGCGCTGAGCGGCAGCCAGGGCGTCCGTGCGTGGCTGAACGTGACCGACCGCCGCCCCGGTGCGCCGCTCAGTCCTGAAGAGGCACGCGCCGCCTGGTACCTGTAGGAGCGTTTGGCTCGCGCGGATACCCATTGGCCCTCCAGCCCAAGCAGCCGATCACGCTGAGCTGGTCGGAGCGCCGCGCGGGGCGTCGACCAGCTCAGCCTGACCAGCATGGGATGGCTGAACGCGAGGCCGAGGGCGCCAAGGGCGGTGCGGGGCGGGTTCACGTTGTCTTGCGCGTTGTGTCACTTGCCCAGGCCCATGGCACGCGCAATCACCTCTTTCATGATCTCGTTGGTGCCGCCGTAGATGCGCTGCACGCGCGCATCGGCGTACGCGCGGGTGATGGGGTATTCCCACATGTAGCCGTAGCCGCCGAAGAGCTGCACGCATTCGTCCATCACTTTGCACTGCAGGTCGGTGGTCCAGTACTTGGCCATGCTGGCAGTCTGGGTGTCGAGCTGGTCGCGCGTGATCAGCTCGCAGCATTTGTCGACGAACACGCGCGCCACCTGCACCTGAGTCTGCAGTTCGGCCAGGGTGTGGCGGGTGTTCTGGAATGAGGCCACGCTCTGGCCGAAGACCTTGCGGTCCTTCACATAGTCCACCGTCCAGTCGATGGCAGCCTGCGTGGCGGACACGGCGGTGATGGCGATCTGCAGGCGCTCCCACGGCAGCTGCTCCATCAGGCAGATGAAGCCACGCCCTTCCATGGCGGGGCCGCCCAGCAGGTTGTCGGCGGGCACCTTCACGTCGGTGAAGAACAGCTCGGAGGTGTCCTGCGCCTTCATGCCCATTTTCTTCAGGCGCTGGCCTTTTTCAAAGCCGGGCATGCCGCGCTCCACCAGGAAGAGGCTGGTGCCCTTGGCCCCGGCCGCCGGGTCGGTCTTGGCGACCACGATCACCAGGTCGGCGTGCCAGCCGTTGGTGATGAAGGTCTTGCTGCCGTTGAGCACATAGTGCGATCCGTCGGCACTCTTTAGCGCCGTGGTCTTGATGCCCTGCAGGTCGCTGCCGGCGGCGGGCTCGCTCATGGCGATGGCGCCCACCACCGCGCCGCTGGCCATGGGCGGCAGGTAGCGGCGCTTTTGTGCTTCGGTGCCGTAGTGCAGGATGTACGGCGCGACGATCTCGCTGTGCAGCCCGAAGCCGATGCCGGTGGTGCCGGCGCGCGCCAGCTCTTCCATCTGCGCCACCGAATAGAGCTTGTCGGCCCCGGCGCCGCCGTATTCCTCGGGCAGGCTCATGCACAGAAAGCCGTTGGCGCCCGCCTGGCTCCACACCTCGCGCGCCACGTAGCCCTGGTCTTCCCAGGCAGCGTGGTGGGGCACCACTTCCTTGTCGATGAAGCGGCGGAAGCTGTCGGCAAACGCCAGGTGGTCGCTCTGGAAGAGGGTGCGGTCGATCATGGCGGCGATCCTATTTTTGCAAAGTTACTGCTTGGTTAAATTCTGCCACTGTCCAGGCCCTGGCGCACCCCCGAATGAAAAAGCCGCCCGGGGGGCGGCTTTGGGGCGGCAGAGCCGGCGCGCGCCTACTTCACATAGTCCGACACCACCTTCCACTTGCCGTCGGTGATCTGCGACAGGCGCGACAGGTCGCTGCCCAGGCGCTTTTGCGGGCCGTAGGTGGCCTCGGCGCTGCCGAACATGTCGGGTGGGATGACCATCGTGTCCATGGCCTTGATGAAGCTGTCGGTGGTCAGGCCCGTGCCTGCCTTTTGCGCGGCCTTGATGAAGGCGTCCACCGCGCCGTAGCCGTAGACCGAGAACACGGTAGGGTCTTCGTTGAACTTGGTCTTGTACTTGTTGGCCCAGAAGCGGATGGGCTGGCTGGCTTCGTCCAGGTAGGGGTGCTGCACCGTCATGGTGGCGTACAGGCCGTCCATGGGCTTGCCGCCCAGCTTGTGGATGAGGTCGGTGTAGGCGGCACTGGACCCGAGGAAGGTGGGGTTGAAGCCCGTCTTGCGCGACTCGCCGATGGTGCCGATGGTCTCGCGGATGATGGTGCCCAGGATCACGAAGTCGCAGCCCGAGGACTTCATCTTGGCGACCTGGGACGAGAAGTCGGTGGCGCCGCGCTTGTACGAGGTCTTCTCGGCGAACTCCATGCCGATGGACTTGAGCGCCGCCTCGCCGCCGCGCATCACCTCCAGGCCGAACTCATCGTCCTGGTAGATGGTGCAGACCTTCTTGGCGTCTTTCTCCTTGATGAGCTTGGGGGCGGCCAGGCGGATCTGGTCGTAGTAGGTGGCGGCGAACGAGTACTTGAGCTTGTGGAAGGGCTCGTACATTTCGCGCGCGGCCGTCACCGGGAAGAAGTTGATCACGTTCTTGCTGAACTGCACCGGCATGGCGGCCAGGTTCTGCGCAGTGCCGATGTGCGCGATCATCATGAAGATCTTGTCCTGGTTGACAAGCTTTTGCGCGGCCAGCACGGCTTTCTTGGGGTCGTAGCCCGAGTCCTCCACCTTGAGGTCGAGCTTGCGGCCGTTCACGCCGCCTTGCTCGTTGGCCTCGTCCACGCGCAGCATCATGCCCAGCCGCACCTGCTTGCCAAAGCCCGCCAGCGGGCCCGACAGATCCTGGATGGAGCCCAGCGTGATGGTGTCCTTGCTCACGCCCTGGGTGGCCTGTGCATGCGCGGCGCCTGCAGCCAGGGCCATGGCTGCGAGGGCTGCGATGGGATGAAGTTTCATGGCACGTCTCCTTCGGTTGGATCGAACACGATCGCTCGTTATAGAACGATGCCCGGGGTGGGGCACCAGCACTTTCCCTATCTGCGGCGGGCCTGGGTGGCGGTGCGCCCTGGCTTCGACAGGCCCAGCCCGAACGGTCGGGGGTGTGCTCGCAAGCGCACCGCCGCATTCCCGATGCCTCCCACATGTCCCGTTCCGCCTGAGCTTGTCGAAGGCCCGGAGGCCGGGGGGCCGCTGCGCAATGGGCCCAGGCTTCGACAAGCTCAGCCCGAACGGTGGGGGGATTGCAAGGTCTTCGGGCTCAATGCACCAACCCGCAACCCCCACCCTTTCCGCCTGAGCCTGTCGGAGGCCGCCCCTACCGGTACATCGCCTCGATCTGCGCCGCGTACTTCTGCTGCACCAGCTTGCGCTTGAGCTTCATGGTGGGCGTCAGTTCTTCGTCCTCGGCCGTGAGCTGGGTGTCGAGCAGGAAGAACTTCTTGATCTGCTCCACGCGGGCGAACTGCGTGTTCACGCGGTCGATCTCGGCCTGGATCAGGTCCTGCACCTCGCGCGCGCGGGTCAGGCTGGCGTAGTTGGAGAACGGCACGTCGTTGTCCTGCGCAAACTTCTCCACGTTCTCCTGGTCGATCATGATGATCACCGTGAGGTAGGGCAGCTTGTCGCCGATGACCACCGCGTCCGTCACGTAGGGGCTGAACTTGAGCTCGTTCTCCAGCTCGCTGGGCGTGATGTTCTTGCCGCCGGCCGTGATGATGATGTCCTTCATGCGGTCGGTGATGCGCAGGTAGCCGTCGGCATCGATGGTGCCTACGTCGCCCGTGTGCAGCCAGCCGTCGGCGTCGATGGTCTCGGCCGTCTTCTCGCGCAGGTTGAGATAACCCTTGAACACGTTGGGGCCGCGCACCAGGATCTCGCCGGTGGCGGGGTCGATGCGCACCTCGTTGTAGGCCGCCGCAGGGCCGATGGAGCCGGGCTTGATGCGGCTGGCCGGCACGCCGGTGGCCGCGCCGCAGGTCTCCGTCATCCCCCATACCTCCAGCATGGGCACGCCCAGGGCGAGGTACCACTTCACCAGCTCGGGCGAGATGGGGGCCGCCCCCGTGACCAGAAAACGCGCGCGGTGGATGCCGATGAGCTTGCGCACGTTGTTCAGCGCCAGCCAGCGCGCCAGCTGGAACTGCGCCTTGAGCAGCCCGCCCACGGGCTGGCCGGCCAGCACCAGATCGGCAATGCGCGTGCCCACGCCGATGGACCACGCATACGCCGCCTGCTGCAGCGCGGTGGATTCCTTGAGCGCGATCATCACGCCCGAATAGAACTTCTCCCACACCCGCGGCACGGCGGTGAACACGGTGGGTGCGATTTCGCGCACGTTCTCGGGCACGGTGTCGGGGTTCTCGACGAAGTTCAGGCGCGAGCCGGTGTACAGCGAGAAGTACTCGCCCCCCATGCGCTCGGCGATGTGGCACAGCGGCAGGAAGCACATGGCCTCGTCCTGGTCGGTGCGCGAGATCAGCGTGTTGTAGCCGCGCACGGTGTAGGCCAGGGCGGCGTGCGTGTGCATGGCGCCCTTGGGCTTGCCGGTGGTGCCCGAGGTGTAGACGAGGATGGCCACGTCCTCGGGCTGGCAGGCCTGCACGCGGCGCATGAGCGCGTCGGGGTTCTGCTGGTTCCAGGCGCGGCCCAGGTCGCGCAGTGCCTGCAGGCTGATGACGCCAGGGTCCTGCAGCCCGCGCAGGCCTTCCATGTCGAACACGATGATCCTGCGCAGCAGCGGCAGGCCCGCACGCACCTCCAGCGCCTTGTCGAGCTGCTCGTCGTTTTCGACAAACAGCACGGTGGTGGCGGAGTCTTCGCTCAGGTAGTGCACCTGCGCCGCGGCGTCGGTGGGGTAGATGCCGTTGGAGACGCCGCCGCAGCTGAGCACGGCCAGGTCGGCCAGCACCCATTCGATGTTGGTGTTCGACAGGATGGATGCGCAGTCGCCGCGCGCAAAGCCCAGCGCCATGAGCCCGCCCGCGATCTCGCGCACGGCCTCGGCGGTCTGGTCCCAGGTCCAGCTCTTCCAGATACCCAGCTCTTTTTGCCGCATCCACACAGCCGGGCCGCGCAATGCCACCGCGTTCCAGAACATGGCGGAGATGGTGCTGCCGGCCAGCACGTCGGTGCCGGCGGGCTGGATGTGATCGAGGTCCCAGAGATTCGACATGTGGACTTATCTCCAGGTTTTTTTCTTCTTCCACCGCCGCTCGCCCCGCACGCCTTCGTCCTTCATGCCCAGGTAGAACTCCTTGATGTCGTCCTTCTCGCGCAGGCGTTCGCAGCTGTCTTCCATCACGATGCGGCCGTTCTCCAGCACGTAGCCGTAGTCCGAGGCGTTGAGCGCCATGTTGGCGTTCTGCTCCACCAGCAAGATGGTGGTGCCGCGCTCGCGGTTGATGCGCACCACGATCTCGAAGATTTCCTTGGTGAGCTTGGGCGACAGGCCCAGGCTGGGCTCGTCGAGCAGGATGAGCTCGGGGTTGGCCATCAGCGCGCGCGAGATGGCCAGCATCTGCTGCTGCCCGCCCGACAGCAGGCCAGCGTCCTGCGCGGCGCGCTCCTTGAGGATGGGGAAGTAGCCGTACACCGTTTCGATGTCGCGCGCGACGGCATCGGTGTCGCTGCGGGTGTAGGCGCCCATGAGCAGGTTGTCGCGCACCGACAGCAGTGCAAACACCTCGCGCCCTTCGGGCACATGCATGAGGCCCCGGCGCACGATGGCCGCGGGGTCGCGCGCGGTGATGTCCTGGCCCTGGAACTCGATGGTGCCCTTGCGCGGGTCGATGATGCCGCTGATGGTCTTCAAGATGGTGGTCTTGCCCGCGCCGTTGCTGCCCAGCACGGCCGCGATCTCCCCGCGCCGCACCTGCAGGCTTACGCCGCGGATGGCCTTGATGGGGCCGTAGGCGCTCTCCACGTTCTGCAATTTCAGCAGGGGTTGGGGGTCGGCCACGGCCGCGGTGCCAGCGTTGTCGACGGCGAGAACGGCGCTCATGCCCGCACCCCCTGGCTGGAGCCTGCGGGGCGGCGCAGGTTGCTCACGTCGTCGATGGTGCCGAGGTAGGCCTCGATGACGCCGGGGTGCGACTGCACCTCGCGCGGCGTGCCCATCGCCACCACTTCGCCCTGGTTCATGGCCAGCACGCGGTCCGACACCTTGGAGACCAGCGACATGTCGTGTTCCACCATCAGCACGGTGATGCCGAGCTCGTGCTGGATGTCCTGGATCCAGAAAGCCATGTCGTCGGTCTCCTCCACGTTCAGGCCCGACGAGGGCTCGTCGAGCAGCAGCAGCTGGGGCTCGGTGCACAGCGCGCGCGCCAGCTCCACCACCTTGCGCACGCCGTACGGCAGGCCGGCCACCAGCGTGTCGCGGTAGTGCTGCAGGTCGAGAAAGTCGATGACCTGCTCCGCCTTCTCGCGGGCACGCACCTCGGCGTCGCGCACCTTGCGGGTGAAGAACATCTCGGCCCACACGCCGGTCTCGCGGCGCGTGTGGCGGCCGATCAGCAGGTTGTGCAGCACGCTCGCATGCTCGAACAGCTCGATGTTCTGGAAGGTGCGGGCGATGCCCAGGCCCGCCACCTTGTGCGGCGGCTGGTCAGTCAAAGGCAGCATGGCACCGCCCGGGCCCGCGTACGCGATGGTGCCGGTGGTGGGCGTATAGATGCGGCTGATGAGGTTGAACACCGTGGTCTTGCCCGCACCGTTGGGGCCGATGAGGGTGAACACCTCGCCCCGGCGCACGTCGAAGCTCACGTTGTTGACCGCCAGCACGCCGCCAAAGCGCACGCTGAGGTTCTGGGCGGTGAGCAGGATGTCGTCGTTCATTTCAGCCTGTCCGATTTTTGGAAGGACTTCTGCCGCTTGAACATCCCCCTGCGGTAGAACGGGAACATCTGCAGCCAGGTGCGCACCTTGAGCCAGCGGCCGTACAGGCCCATGGGCTCGAACAGCACGAACGCGATCAGCACCGCGCCATAAACCACGGCCTGCAGCCCCGGCGCCTGGCCGATGGCGGCGGGCAGCCAGTCCTTTGTGAGCGAAATCATCTGGGGCATGGTGATGAGGAAGATGGCCCCGAGGAACGCGCCATGCACCGACCCGAGCCCACCGATCACGATCATCAACAGCAGGTCGATGGACTGCAGGATGTTGAACTGGTCGGGCGAGATGAACTGCAGCTTGTGCGCATAGAGCGCACCGCCGATGCCGGCGAGGGCCGCCGAGATGGAAAACGACAGCGTCTTGTACCGCGCCAAGTGGATGCCCATGCTCTGCGCCGATATTTCCGAATCGCGGATCGCAACGAAGGCCCGGCCCGTGGAGGACCGCAGCAGGTTCAGGATGGCCAGCGTGCTGACCACGGCAATCACGAGACACAGAAAGTAGAACGACTCGGTGGATTCGAACTTGAACCCCCAGATTTCGGGTGGCACCAGGTGCTTGCCGGAGTTGCCACCGGTCACCGATTCCCACCGCGCGAACACCTCTTCGACGATGAACCCGAACGACAGCGTGGCCATGCCCAGGTAGATGCCCTTGACGCGCAGCGCGGGCAGTCCCACCACCACGCCCACGGCGGCCGACAGCCCCGCCGCGCAGGCCAGCGACAGCGCGAACGGCCAGCCCATGCCCGTGAGCACCGCCTGCGTGTACGCCCCCACGCCGAGGAAGGCCGCATGCCCCAGCGAGAACAGCCCCGTGAACCCCGCCAGCAGCATGAGCCCCAGGCCGACGATGGCGTAGATCAGCACGAAGGTGAGCTGCGCCAGCCAGTACTCGGGGGCCACCCAGGGAGCTGCGACCAGCGCCACGGCCAGCAGGCTGTACCAGAAGACATGCCCGCCATGTTTTGCCAGGCGCAGGTCTTGTTCGTACGAGGTCTTGAAAAGAAAGCGCATGGGGTCAGACTTTCTTTCTCAATTTTTCGCCGAACAGACCGTTGGGTTTGACCATCAGCATGATCAGCACCACGATGTACGCGGCCGTGTCCTTGAAGCCGTCGGGCAGGTAGAAGCCCGAGAGCGATTCGACGATACCGATGACCAGCCCGCCCACGATGGCGCCCGGCAGGCTGCCGAAGCCGCCCACCACGGCCGCCGGAAAGGCCTTGAGGCCGATCATCCCCATGTTGGCGTGCACGAAGGTGATGGGCGCGAGCAGCAGCCCCGCCACCGCGGCCACGGCGGCGGCCAGGCCCCAGGCCAGCCCGTTGAGCCGCTGCACGGGGATGCCCATGTAGTAGGCCGCCAACTGGTTCTGCGACGAGGCCTGCATCGCAATGCCCAGCTTGCTGTAGCGGAACATCGCGAACAGCAGCAGGCACAGCACGGCGGTGGCGCCAATGACCACCAGTTGCTCGGCGTTGAGCACCAGCGCCCCCACCCGCAGGGACATGTCCTTGTAGGGCACGGGCAGCGTGTGGGTCTCGGTGCCGATGTTGGGGATCATCGTCACCAGGCCGCGTAGCACATAGCCGATGCCGATGGTGAGCATGACGATGGAGAACGCGGGCTGGCCGAGGATGGGGCGGATGACGGCGCGCTCGAGCACGGTGCCGAAAAGGCCCATGGCCAGGATGCTCGCGATCACCGCCACCCAGAACGGAAAGCCCAGCACCGTCATGAGCGCCAGTCCGCAGAACGCGCCCAGCATCATGAGTTCGCCCTGCGCGAAGCTCACGGTTTCGGTGGCCTTGTAGATCAGCACGAAGCCCAGCGCGATCAGCCCGTAGATGCACCCCTGGGAGACACCACTGATCAACAGTTGCACGAATTGCACACGGGCTCTCCCGAAGAGGACTGACGCAGATCGGACGGGGGCAACGCGCAGGGCCTTGGACATGCGGTGTGTCCGTCCTGGTCTGCGTGGGCCTTGGCAGATATTTATACAAAGCGATTGCTTTGCATAAATAATGGTGCACGTGCTGCGGGCGCACCGCACTCGGGGCTAACCCTGATGGCGCGTCCAGGGGCATGGAGTGCGGGGGGCCGCGGCGCATATTGACGCAGCCCGGTGCACGGCGCAATAAGGGTTGCGGCCTAGGCGGGCTCGGGTTGCCGGGGTGGGCACCGATCGCGGTATCGGGCGTGTCAGCGGTGTTGGTCGCGTCGGGGCGCGCTGCAGGCGCCATGCAGGCGGCCTGGAGAGGCTTGGGTGGCCTGGTGGCGCACCGGCGCGGGCCTCGGGATCGCTCGCGCGCTCATGGAGTGCCGTGTCGCGTGGGTGACATGAAGCGGCTTCGCTCAGCTGCGCGCAACGTTGCGATCCGTCCTGCTCGATCGCTGCAGGACGGGGGCGGGCGTACCGCAGAGAGAGTTCTTTAAGAAAAAATAGCCGCTACCGCTTTATCACCAAGCGCTGTAAGCTATGAAAATAGTAGCATCCACGGTGCAGGCCTCTTCACGAAGCGCTGGCGCCACCGCACAGGAGCCGAACAGGAACCGCATGAGCAAGACCAACCACACCACGCCCTCTGCCGCCGAGCCGCGCGCGTTCGAGCCGGAGTTCATCACCGGGCTCAAGGCCATCTTCGAAGAGAAGATCGTGTTCAACCAGGTGCTGGGCCTGAAGGTCACGAGCCTCAGGCCCGACGGCGTGACCGGCCGCATCGACATGAAGCCCGAGCTGGTGGGGCACTACGCGTACAACCGCATCCACGGCGGCGTGATCAGTGCGGGCCTGGATGCGATGGGCGGCCTGGCCGTGATGGCCGCCATCGGTGCCAAGCACATGGACGAGCCGCCGGAGCAGCGCCTGCACCGCTTTGCCAAGCTGGGCACCATCGACCTGCGCATCGACTACCTGCGCCCGGGCATCGGCAGCCATTTCGAGCTGCGCGCCAACGTGCTGCGCCTGGGCTCGCGCGTGGCCAGCACCCGCATGGAATTCCTGGGGCCGGACGGCGAGATCATGTCGGCGGGAGCGGCTGCGTACATCGTGTCGTAGCGGGCTGCGCGCTCGCCAGCAGGGGCAGGGGCAGGGCGCGATCGGGTGGCTTGGCTCCAGCGCTGCAATGTCTGCAGTTCAACCCGGCGCAGCGTTCACCGCCGAATGTGTGATCCCGCAAGCCTTGCAAGTGCATGCAACGAGAGAACCGTTTGGTTACCGTTCTTGCGTAACGAAGGCATCTTTCCCTACACACGGTCCCTACGATGACTTCTTTTCAAGGAGATCTGATGGCCGTGCAAAACCCCTTCTTTGGCAAGCGTGAACCCGAATCGTTCCAACCCCGCCACAGCGCCACCACTTCCACACCGACCCCCTCTACCTCCGCCGGCCTGACGGGCACGGCGGCGACCAGCGGGCTCAATGCGCAGGCGCTGTCGGGCTCTGCGGCCAAGTCGCCCACCGACACCACGGGCAGCAAGCTCACGGTGGGCCCCAACATTAAGCTCAAGGGCGTGGAGATCACCGATTGCGACACGCTCGTGGTCGAAGGCACGGTCGAGGCCACCATGGATTCGCGCGTGATCCAGATCTCCGAGAACGGCGCCTTTCGCGGCTCGGCCGAGATCGACATCGCCGAGATCCATGGCGAGTTCAACGGCACGTTGACCGTGCGCCAGAAGCTCGTGATCTACAGCACGGGCAAGGTCAACGGCAAGATCCGCTACGGCAAGCTCGTGGTGGAAGAGGGCGGCCAGCTGGCGGGCGAGATCGAAGCCGGTTTTGCCAGCGGCGCATCATCGCCGTCGAGCGCGCAGCGCACGGCATCCGCGCCCCTGCGGGCTGAGCCCACTGCCATGGCGGCCTGATCGCTGCGCCGCCTTGGCGGCGTCGGCGTCCCTCTGCCGCAAGGCAACCACCCATCCAGGCACCCGCGATGGCCCAGCCAACGGGCTGGCGTTCATCGCAACGGGTGCTTGTTGATTGGCGCCTGTGCCCCTGCGCCGCGCGCCTGGGGGCCCGATGCGCAGGGTTGCCAGGTGCCGGCCCCGGTGGTGCCCCAGCGCTGCGATGACCCAGCGCTGCCCCAGTAGCATCCGTGTGGCTATTGCTCCGCTGCCGCAGGCGGCTGCGTGAGCTTGGGCACGGACCGCGGGCGGCCTTGTTCGTCGATGGCCACGTAGGTCAGGCGGGCCTCGGTCACCTTCACATACCGGCCCTGTTCGGCAAAACGCTCGGCATACACCTCCACCTCGACCGTGATCGAGGTGTTGCCCACGCGCGTGATGGCCGAGCAGAACGACAGGATGTCGCCCACCCGCACGGGCTGCTTGAAGATGAATTCGTTGACCGCCACCGTGGCCATGCGGCCCTGCACGTAGCGCGCGGGCAGCACGGAGCCCGCCAGATCCACCTGCGCCATCACCCAGCCGCCGAAGATGTCGCCGTTGGCGTTGCAGTCCGCGGGCATGGGGATGACCTTGAGCACCAGCTCCTTGTCTGTGGGCAATGCGGCGGGTGGTGGGCTGAAGATGGCAGACATGGGCAAAATCCCGGATAGATAAAAAAACAACCGGAATTGTCCCCCATGCGCCGCACCGGCGAATCCACCTCCCCTCTCCCCACGCCCCCGGGCGCCGCCGCAGCGGCCTCCACGCAGTCCGACTGGTCCACGCTCTCCCGCCTGTTCCCCTACCTGTGGCAGTACAAGTGGCGCGTGCTCGCGGCCCTGCTGTTCATGGTGGGGGCCAAGGTGGCCAACGTGAGCGTGCCGCTGTTGCTCAAGAACCTGGTCGATGCGATGAGCATCAAGCCCGGCGACCCCACGGCGGTGCTGGTGGTGCCGGTGGGCCTGCTGGTGGCCTACGGGCTGCTGCGCCTGTCCACCTCGCTGTTCACCGAGCTGCGCGAACTGGTGTTCTCGCGCGCCACGCAGGGCGCCACGCGCAGCATTGCGCTGGCCACGTTCGAGCACCTGCATGCGCTGAGCCTGCGTTTTCACCTGGAGCGGCAGACCGGTGGCATGACGCGCGACATCGAGCGCGGCGTGAAGGGCATCGAGTCGCTGATCTCGTACTCGCTCTACAGCATCGTGCCCACGCTGATCGAGGTGGTGCTGGTGCTCACCATCCTGGCCGTGAAGTTCGACGCCTGGTTCGCCTGGATCACGCTGTGCGCGCTGGGCCTGTACATCCTGTTCACCGTGACGGTGACCGAGTGGCGCACCAAGTACCGGCGCGAGGCCAACGAGCTCGATTCGGCCGCACACACCAAGGCGGTGGATTCGCTGCTGAACTACGAGACGGTCAAGTACTTCAACAACGAGGGCTTCGAGGCGCGGCGCTACGACGAGAGCCTGGACCGCTACCGCCGATCGCGCATCAAGGCGCAGTTCACGCTGTCGCTGCTCAACACCGGCCAGCAGCTCATCATCGCGGTGGGCCTGGTGGCCATGCTGTGGCGTGCCACGCAGGGCGTGGCGGCGGGCACCATGACGCTGGGCGACCTGGTCATGGTCAACGCCTACATGATCCAGCTGTACATCCCGCTCAACTTCCTGGGCGTGATCTACCGCGAGATCAAGCAGAACCTGACCGACCTGGACAAGATGTTCACCTTGCTCGACCGCGAGCGCGAGGTGGCCGATGCCCCCGGCGCGCAGCCCCTGGCAGGGCTGGACCAGCCCACGGTGCGCTTCGAGGACGTGCACTTCGCCTACGACCCCCAGGGCGGCCGCACCATCCTGCACGGCGTGAGTTTCGAGATCCCGGCCGGCAAGACGGTGGCGGTGGTGGGGCCGTCGGGCTCGGGCAAGAGCACGCTGGCGCGGCTGCTGTTCCGCTTCTACGACATCCAGCAGGGCCGCATCACCATCGCCGGCCAGGAGATCCGCGGCGTGACACAGGCCAGCGTGCGCCAGGCCATCGGCATCGTGCCGCAGGACACCGTGCTCTTCAACGACACCGTGGCCTACAACATCGCCTATGGCCGCCCGGGCTCCACACAGGACGAGGTGGAGGCCGCGGCCCGCTCGGCGCGCATCCACGACTTCATCGCCAGCGCGCCCAAGGGCTACGGCACCATGGTGGGCGAGCGCGGGCTCAAGCTGTCGGGTGGCGAAAAGCAGCGCGTGGCCATCGCGCGCACGCTGCTCAAGAACCCGCCCATCCTCATCTTCGACGAGGCCACCTCGGCGCTGGACTCGGCCAACGAGCGCGCCATCCAGGCCGAACTGCAGAGCGTGGCGCAGAACAAGACCACGCTGGTGATCGCGCACCGCCTGTCCACCGTGGTGGACGCGCACGAGATCCTGGTCATGGAGTCGGGCCGCATCATCGAGCGCGGCACGCATGCGCAGCTGCTGTCGCAGCGCGGGCGGTATTCGAGCATGTGGGCGCTGCAGAATGAGAGCTCCCCCTGAAGCGCTTCGCGCTATCCCCCAGAGGGGGACGCCACCGGTGGCCCGGCAGAGCCGGTTCCACGGTGGCGCTGGTGGGGCCGCGCTCGTGGCATGCGTCGGTGGGGTGACTGACCGTCGCCTGCCTCTGTGGCAGCCCTTGTTTTGCTCCGTCGTTTTCTGTTCCTCGTTCATCCTGTTCCATCCGCTCCCATGAAACCTGTCCTGCTTGCCCTCATGTTCCTGTCCGAAGAACACCGCGCCCAGATGGCGCAGTCGTTCGAGGTGATCTATGCGCCTGACGCGGCGCAGGCTGCGGCGGCGATAGCCGGGCATGGCGCGCGCATCACGGTGGTGCTGACCATCGGCGCCACGGGCCTGTCGGCGGCGCAGATCGATGCGCTGCCGCAGGTGTCGCTGATCTGCGCGCTGGGCGCGGGCTACGAGAACATCGCGGTGGCGCATGCCAAGGCGCGTGGCATCGTGGTGGCCAACGGCGCGGGCACCAATGACGACTGCGTGGCCGACCATGCGTTCGGGCTGCTGATCGCCACCGTGCGTGGCATCCCCAAGCTGGACGGCCTCACGCGCCAGGGCGTGTGGCGCACGGCGCTGCCGCTGCCGCCCAACGTGTCGCACAAGCGGCTGGGCATCATCGGCCTGGGCACCATCGGCAAGAAGATCGCCCAGCGCGCGCTGGGCTTCGAGATGGAGGTGGGCTACCACAACCGCAGTGCGCGCAGCGATGTGGCCTACCGTTACTTCGCCGACGTGGCGGCGCTCGCCGGGTGGGCGGATTTTCTGATCGTGGCCACGCCCGGCGGCGCGGGCACGCAGCATCTGGTCGATGCGCAGGTGCTGCGGGCTTTGGGCCCGGGCGGCCATGTGGTCAACATCGCGCGCGGCAGCGTCATCGACACCGCCGCGCTGGCTCAGGCGCTGCGCGATGGCACCATCGCAGGCGCGGGCCTGGACGTGTACGAGAGCGAGCCTGCGCCGCCGGCCGAACTGACCGGCCTGGACACCGTGGTGCTCACCCCCCACGTCGCCGGCTGGTCGCCCGAGGCGGTGCAGGCGTCGGTGGACCGCTTCCTGGAGAACGCGCGCCGGCACCTGGCGGGCGAGGCGCCGGTGTCTCCGATCTGAATCACGGCCAGATGGATATCTGGCCGTGATTCACTACGCACCTGGGCAACAAGTGCCAGCGGCTAGTGAATTGGCGTGGCGGTAACAGGGTTGTAGACGTGGTGTTGCTCTGTAGTGCTATTTGCGCTACATGGCTACAATGTGCGCATGACTGCCCTCACCGTTCATCCCCTGTCGTTGCGCCTGGCCACCGGCGACCTGGCCATCATCGACCGCGCCGCCGCGCTGCGCGGTCGGTCGCGCACCGAGTTCATGCGCGATGCCGCCGTGCGGGCTGCGGAAGAAGCGTTGCTCGAAGCCCTGCCCATCCGCATGAGTCCCGAGGGCTTCGAGGCCTTTCTGTCCGTGCTCGCCGAGCCCGGTACGCCCGTGCCGGAGATGGTGCAGACGCTGCAGCGCACCGCGCCCTGGGAACGCACCCCGTGAAGATCGAAGGGCCGCAGGCCCTGACGGCCCAGCACGAGGTGTCGTCGTTCTCGTGCGGCCACCCCGCGCTCGACCGCTGGCTGCACACCCGCGCGCTGTCCAACCAGCAAAAGGGCTTCACGGCCGTGGTCGTCGTGCATGTGCAGGGCCGCGTGGTGGGTTTTTACGGCCTGTCGCCCACGGCGGTGCTGCCCGTGCAACTGCCGCGCTCCGTCCGCACCGGCCAGCCGCCCGATCCGGTGCCCTGCCTGCTATTGGGGCAACTGGCCACCGACAGCCGCTGGGCCGGGCAGGGTGTGGGTACAGGCTTGGTCAAGCATGCCTTGCAGCGCAGCGTGGCAGCGGCCCAGCTCATCGGTGGCCGTGCTCTGGTCGTTCACGCTGTGGATGAGGGTGCCGCCGCATTCTGGACGCGGCGGGGCTTCATCGCTTCACGCGACGACCCGCTGGTGCTGTTTCGGTCCATGGCGGACATCGCGGCATCGGTGGCGGCTGCGGATGGTGCTGCATGAGGGCGAGCAATCAGCAGCAGATGCAGCCAGCCTTGATGGCGATGAAAAGTCAGCCAATGAGCTGGAAGAGAGAAGCACCATGGACCTGAAAGCCCTGCAAACCCGGTTGCGAGAGTTCGCTGCCGAGCGCAACTGGCAGCCGTTCCACACACCCAAGAACCTGTCGATGGCGCTGATGGTGGAGGCGGCCGAGCTGGCCGAGATCTTCCAGTGGATGACGCCAGAGCAGTCCCTGGCCGCGCGCGACGACCCGGCGCTCACGGAGCCCATCGCCGACGAGGTGGCCGACGTGCTGCTGTACCTGCTGCAGATCGCCGACCACGCGGGCGTGGACCTGCACGCTGCGGTGGAGCGCAAGCTGGTGAAGAACGCGGTGAAACACCCTCCACCCAAAGCCCCCAACCTGTGACACACGAAAAAAGAGCTGCTACCGCTTGATAGACAAGCGCCAGCAGCTCCTTTTTTGATAGCGTCAGCTTATTTGCGCGCCGCAATCGCCTTCTCGGCAGCCGTCACCAGGTCGGCGCCGATCTGGCCCTTCCACTTGTCGTACACCGGGCGTGTGACCTTCACGAACGCGGCGCGCTCGGCGGCGGAGAGCTGCGTCACGGTCACGCCGTTGGCGGCGATGTCCTTGAGCAGGGGCTTGTCGGCCTCGACCATGCCCTTGCGTGCGATGGCGATCTCTTCCTTGCCGGCGTCGATGGCGGCCTGCTTGACGATTTCGCGGTCGGCAGGGGTCCAGGAGGCCCAGATGTCCTTGTTGACCACGAAGATCAGCGGGTCGTTCACGTAGCCCCACATCGTCACGTGTTTTTGCGCCACGGTGTGCAGCTTGGCGGCCATGTAGACGGCGATGGGGTTCTCCTGGCCGTCCACGGCGCCGCTGGCAAAGGCGGGCTGTGCGTCGGCCCAGCTCATTTGCGTAGGGTTGGCGCCCAGCGCGGTGAAGGTGTCCAGGAACAGGGGCGAGCCCACCACGCGGATCTTCAGGCCCTTCAGGTCCTCGGGCGTCTTGATGGCCTTCTTGGAGTTGGAGATTTCGCGGTAGCCGTTCTCGCCCCAGGCGAGCGGCACCACGCCGGCCTTGTCCAGCGTCGCGAAGATCTGCTTGCCCACGTCGCCCTGCGTCACCGCGTCCACCGCTGCGTAGTCGGGGAACAGGAAGGGCAGCGAGAACAGGTTCAGTTGCTTGACCTGGGGCGACCAGTTGATGGTGGAGCCCACGGCCATGTCGATCACGCCCTGGCGCAGTGCGGAGAATTCGCGCGTCTGGTCGCCCTGGATCAGCGAGACGCCGGGGTACAGCTTGATGTTGATGCGGCCGCTGGTGCGCTCGCGGACCTTGTTGGCCCACAGTTCGCCGCCCTTGCCCCAGGGGAAGGCGGTGCCCAGCACCAGCGACATACGGTACTCGCTCTTGTAGGCGGTCTGTGCGATGGCGGCAGGGGCCGTGAAGGCCAGGGCCGCTGCGGCGGCCACGGCCGAGGTCAGGAAGGTGCGCAGTTTCATGGTGTCAGTCTCCTTGTAGAAATCGATGGGTCAATGCGTCAGTCAGTCAATGCAATGCGTCGGTACGGCGGTCAGTCGGTCAGTCGGTCAGTAGCCCAGCTTGGCGGGCAGCCACAGCGCCAGCTGCGGGAAGGCGATCACCAGCACCATCACGAGGAACATGGCGAGCAGCATCCAGCCCACCCAGCGCACGGTCGACTCCATGCGCACGCCCGCGATGCGGCACGAGACCATGAGGTTCACCGCCAGCGGCGGGGTGAACTGGCCCAGGGCCACCTTCAGGGTCAGGATCACGCCGAACCAGACCGGGTCCCACTTGTAGAACTGCATGATGGGCAAGAGCAGCGGCACGAAGATCAAGAAGATCGAGATGCCGTCGAGGAACATGCCCACGGTGATCAGCAGCACGATGAGCAGCGCCAGCACGCCGTACTCGCCCAGGCCCGAGTTCACGATGGCGTTGGCCACCGGGTCGATCACGCCCAGCGTGGACAGCGAATACGCAAAGATGCCCGCCAGCGACACCACGATGAGGATCACCGCCGACAGCTCGCCCGATTCGCGCAGGATGGGGAACAGGTCGCGCACCTTGATCGTGCGGTGGATCACCATGCCCACGAACAGGCCGTAGAACACGGCCACCACGGCGGCCTCGGTGGGCGTGAACCAGCCGGCGCGCATGCCGCCCAGGATCAGCACCGGTGCGGCCAGGCCCCAGGTGGCCTCGCGCAGGCTCTTCCAGAACGGGGGGCGGGGCATCGTGGCCTCCAGCGCGCCCATCTTGTGCTTGCGGGCCATCCACACGGCCGGCACGATGAGTGCGATACCGGCCAGGATGCCGGGGATCATGCCGGCTGCGAACAGCGCCGGCACCGAGGCGCCCGGCACCAGCACCGAGTAGATGATGAACGCGACCGAGGGCGGGATCAGGATGTCGGTGGCGGCTGCAGCCCCCACCACGCTGGCCGAAAACGAGGGCGGGTAGCCCGCGCGCGACATGGCGGCGATCATCACGCCGCCCACGGCGGCGGCGTTGGCCGGGCCCGAGCCCGAGATGCCCCCGAGGAACATGGCCACGGCAATGGCCACCAGCGGCAGCATGCCCGGACCGCGCCCGACGATGGCCACGGCGAAGTTCACGAGGCGCAGCGCCACGCCCGAGCGGTCGAAGATGGAGCCCACCAGCACGAACATCGGGATGGCCAGCAGTGGGTACTTGCCCAGGCCCGCGTAGAAGTTCTGCGGCACGGCCAGCAGGCCGAACCACTGGCTGTCGGCATTGGCCAGGGCGATGGCGGCGGCGCCTGCCAGGCCCAGGGCGGCGCCAATCGGCACGCCCACGAACATCAGGCCCAGAAAGGCCACGAACAGGAGCGTGGCGATCATGGCTGGGCGTCCTGGGCGGCGGCGTCGGAACGGCGCGCTTCGCGGTTGCGGCGCACCAGCAGGCCCACGGCGCGGGCCGCGATCAGCGTGGAGAGCACCGGCAGCCAGATGGAATACCACCACTGCGGAACGCCGATGCCGGGCGAGGTCTCGCCAAAGCGGTAGTCGTCCCACACCACGCGCACGCTCAACACCGCGATCAGCCCGAACAGCACGGCCACGCAGATGGCGCCCAGCTGGGCCAGGCGCTTGCTGCGCATTGCCGAGCCGCCTTCTGCGAAGTACTCGATGCGGATGTGCTGGTCACGCGCCACCGCAGCCGAGCCGGCCACCAGGGCCAGCACGATCATCAGAAAGACCGAGATCTCTTCCGTCCAGGCAAAGGACGAATTGGTGAAGTAGCGCACCAGCACGTTGGCGAAGGTGATGAGCGCCAGCGCCGCCATCACGATGACGGTGAGCCAGTCTTCCAGCCGCAGGGAGCGCGGCTCGGATTCGGGGCTCTCGGCAGCCACGGGTGCCGCGTCGGGGGCCTTGGCCCCCGAAGGAAAAGAGGAGGACATTGGAGCGGGGAGCAGGGGTGGAGGAGAACAAACAGGCGAATGCTGGTCGATGGCTCTGCCCGGCAGTGTTGTGCACCAGGGGCTGGCGGCATGCCCCGAGGGCAAACAGGCGCGGTGGGCGCTGCTCGGTATTATGCGATGTGTTGCTAAGTGTGCACACCAATGGTGCGCGCGGTAAGCGCTAGGTAAACCCTCATATCCCCGCACTGCGCTGGCCGGGCCCCGCGCCGATAATGTGCCGATGGAAACCAAGTGGCTTGAAGATTTCGTCAGTCTTGCGGAAACGCGCAGCTTCAGCCGCTCCGCCCAGCTCCGGCATGTAACGCAGCCCGCCTTTTCGCGGCGCATCCAGGCGCTGGAGGCCTGGGCAGGCACCGATCTGGTGGACCGCAGTTCCTACCCCACCCGCCTGACGCCGGCCGGCAAGACCCTGTACGACCAGGCGCTGGAAATGCTGCAGGCCCTGCAGAACACCCGGGCCATGCTGCGGGCGCACACCAGTGCCGGCAAGGACATGATCGAGTTCGCGGTGCCGCACACTCTGGCGTTCACGTTCTTCCCCGCCTGGGTATCGAGCCTGGCCGACAAGTTCGGCCCGTTCAAGAGCCGGCTCATCGCGCTGAACGTGCACGACGCCGTCATGCGCCTGGTGGAGGGTGGCTGCGACCTGCTGATCGCCTACCACCACCCGTCGCAGCCGTTTCAGCTCGATGCCGACCGCTACGAGATGGTCAGCCTGGGCCAGGAGGTGATCTCCCCCTACAGCAAGGCCGATGCCGACGGCCAGCCGCTGCACCGCCTGCCGGGCCGCTCGGGCCAGCCCCTGCCGTACCTGGGCTACGCGCCCGGTGCCTACCTGGGGCGGGTGACGGAACTCATCCTCAAGGAGTCCGGCACCCCCATCCATCTGGACCGCGTGTACGAGACCGACATGGCCGAGGGCCTCAAGGCCATGGCGCTCGAAGGCCACGGCGTGGCCTTCCTGCCGCACAGCGCGGTGAAGAAGGAACTGCGCGCCCGGCGCCTGGTGAGCGCGGCCCCGCCGGACACCGACGGCCTGCAGATGACCATGGACGTGCGGGCCTACCGCGAAAAGCCGGGCGGCAAAGAGGCGCCCAAGAGCACGGCCCAGGCGCTGTGGACCTACCTCCAGGCGCAGGCAGGGTCATGCTAAGGGTAACTACGGATATAAACACTTTGCATAGTTGCGCCCGCAAACGGCATTGGAGTTTCATGGTAACGACACGTACAGTTCGCGCCATCGCTGGGTCGGGCACTGCAGAACGTGTCAAGCGCTAGATGGCACGAAGATTGCAGATCCGGTTCATTCACTCAACGGGGCATCGCATGAAAGTACAGCAATGGGGATTCGCCGCAGGCCTTGCAGGCCTGTGCTGCGCGCTGGCGCTGCCCGTGCAGGCTGCCACCGTCCTGGAGCGGATCAGCGCCGGCGGCAAGCTGGTGATCGCCCACCGCGACTCGTCCGTCCCCTTCTCGTACGTGGATTCCAAGACCGGCAAGCCCGTGGGCTATGCGGTGGACCTGTGCCTGCGCCTGGCCGATGTGGTGCGCAAGAAGACCGGCAAGAAGGACATGGAAGTGGAGTTCGTGGCCGTCACGTCCGCCAACCGCATCGCGATGATCGAAGAAGGCAAGGCGGACATGGAGTGCGGCTCCACCACCAACAACGCCGAGCGGCGCCAGAAAGTGGCGTTCACCATCCCCCATTTCATCACCGGTGCGCGCCTGCTGGTCAAGGCCATGAGCCCGATCGACAAGGTGGAAGACCTCAACGGCAAGAAGCTGGTGTCCACCAAGGGCACCACGCCGCTCAAGGCCGCCGACCAGGCCAACCGGGAGCGCCTGATGGGTATCACCATCGTGGAGGCGCCCGACCACGCCAAGGCGGTGGACATGGTCGAAAAGGGCGAGGCCGATGCCTTCGTGATGGACGACGTGCTGCTGTACGGCTTGGCCGCGGGCCGGCCGGACCCCAAGGCGCTCAAGGTGGTGGGCCGGTTCATGACCACCGAACCCCTGGCGATCATGCTGCCCAAGAACGACCCCGAATTCAAGAAGCTGGTGGATGAGGAAATGCGCCGCATGATCACCAGCCGCGACATCTACCCCGTTTATGACAAGTGGTTCAACAAGCCGATCCCCCCGACCGGCACGGTGCTGAACCTTCCCGTCAGCTATTTGCTGCGGGACTTCTGGAAATACCCTACTGACCAGGTTCCGTTCTGACTAACAATCCTGGTTGAGTACCCTTTCCGGAATGCTCTGCCTGCCGGCCACCCCGGCCTGTGCGGAGCCCTAAAATTCCCCTCTGTCCTTTCGCTTCACATACAAGGAGATTCTCATGAAGAAGCATTTGCTCGCGGTTGCTGTGACCGCCCTCGCTGCAGGTAGCGCCTTTGCGCAAGCCACGGATACCCTGGCCAAGATCAAGGCCTCGGGCAGCGTGACGCTCGGCGTGCGGGAGTCTTCGGGTCTTTCCTACACCCTGGGCAACGGCAAGTACGTCGGCTTTCACACGGAAATGGGTGAAATCGTCCTGCACGACGTTCAAAAGCAACTGGGCCTGCCCAAGCTGGACATCAAGTACCAGCCCGTGACCTCGCAAAACCGCATCCCCCTGGTGACCAACGGTACCGTGGACCTGGAGTGCGGCTCCACCACCAACAACGCCGCCCGCCAGAAGGACGTGGCGTTCGCCGTGACCACCTACGTGGAAGAAGTGCGCACCGTGGTGAAGGCCAACTCCGGCATCGCCTCGATCAAGGACCTGGCTGGCAAGACCGTGGCTACGACCACGGGCACCACTTCGGTGCAGACCCTGCGCAAGCATGAGCGCGCTGGCGGCATCGACTTCAAGGAAGTCTTCGGCAAGGACCACGCCGACAGCTTCCTGATGCTGGAAACCGGCCGTGCCGACGCCTTCGTGATGGACGGCTCGATCCTGGCTGCCAACATCTCCAAGTCCAAGAACCCTGCCGACTACAAGATCGTTGGCGAAGTGCTGTCGGTGGAACCCATCGCCTGCATGCTGCGCAAGGACGACGCCGCCTTCAAGAAGGCTGTGGACGACTCCATCAAGCGCCAGATCGCCGACGGCTCGCTGGCCAAGCTGTACGACAAGTGGTTCATGCAACCCGTGCCACCGACCAACACCAAGATCGGCCTGCCGATGTCGGATGCTACCAAGGCTGCCTGGGCATCGCCTAACGACAAGCCCATGGAAGACTACGCCAAGAAGTAATCTTCGCTGAGCTTGTGCCCCTTCGGCCAACCGGTTCGAGGGGGCTTTTTTGTTGGGCTGCGCCTGCGGGTCAGCCCAACGCCTTTCCAAGAATTAAAGGGGTGCTCCTATGAGTTGGGATTGGCAGGTGTTCTGCCAGGACACCATGGACAGGGAAGTCGTGCAAAGCTGCTTTGGCAAAGGCGGCGACATCACGTACCTGGACTGGATGCTGTCGGCCTGGGGCTGGACGGTGTCTGTTTCGTTGCTGGCCCTGGTGCTGGCGCTTGTGTTGGGTTCTTTCATCGGCACGCTGCGGACCTTGCAGGACCGGCCGATGATCGTTCGGCTGGGCAATGCCTGGGTCGAGCTGTTTCGCAATATTCCGCTGCTGGTCCAGATCTTCCTCTGGTACCACGTCCTGCCGAGCCTGTTCCCGGTGCTCCGAGGCGTTCCCGGCTTCGCACTCGTGGTGCTGGCCCTGGGCTTCTTCACCTCGGCGCGTATCGCCGAACAAGTGCGTTCGGGCATCCAGACACTGCCGCGCGGCCAGCGCTATGCGGGCATGGCGGTGGGCTTCACCACCTTCCAGACCTACCGCTATGTGCTGCTGCCCATGGCGTTTCGCATCATCATCCCGCCGCTCACCAGCGAGACGATGAACATCTTCAAGAACTCGTCGGTGGCGTTCGCCGTGTCGGTGGCCGAACTCACGATGTTCGCCATGCAGGCGCAGGAAGAGACTTCGCGCGGCATCGAGGTGTACCTGGCTGTGACGGCGCTCTACGTCATGTCGGCATTCGCGATCAACCGGATCATGGCGTTCATCGAAAAACGCGTGCGCATCCCCGGCATGGTCGTGGCCAGCGGCGGCGGAGGTCACTGATATGAATCTCGACCTTTCCTTCTATAACTGGGACCTGATCTCCAACTTCGTGCTCAAGGGGCTGTACTTCAGCCTGTTGCTCACGGCTGTCGCCACCGTCGGTGGCGTGTTCTTCGGGACCCTGCTGGCGCTGATGCGCCTGTCGGGCAAGAAGTGGCTGGATGTGCCCGCCACCATCTACGTCAACGGCATGCGCTCCATTCCGCTGGTGATGGTGATCCTGTGGTTCTTCCTCTTGGTGCCTGCCATCATCGGACGGCCCATCGGCGCCGAGGTGTCGGCCATCATCACCTTCATCGCCTTCGAGGCCGCGTACTTCAGCGAGATCATGCGGGCGGGCATCCAGTCCATCCCGCGCGGCCAGGTGCATGCCGGCCAGGCGCTGGGCATGACGTATGGCCAGAACATGAAGCTCGTGGTGCTGCCGCAGGCGTTCCGCAACATGCTGCCGGTGCTGCTCACGCAGACCATCATCCTGTTCCAGGACACGTCGCTGGTCTACGCCATCGGTGCTTACGACATGCTCAAGGGCTTCGAAGTGGCCGGCAAGAACTTCGGCCGCCCCATCGAGGCTTACCTGGCGGCTGCCGTCCTGTACTTTGTGATGTGCTACGCGCTGTCCTGGATGGTCAAGCGCCTGCACAAGAAGATCGCCATTATTCGGTAGCCCCCTGAGTCGCCTTCGGCGCCTTCCCCCGAGCGGGACGACGCCAGTGGGCTGGCAAAGCCAGTTCCACGGCATCGTCGCATGGGGCCGGATCGGCCCCATGCGCGGCGCCCTGAACCAGTGACGAGAGAAGAGATTGGAGAAAGAAATGATCGAACTCAAGAACGTATCCAAGTGGTATGGCCCCGTGCAGGTGCTCAACGAATGCTCGGCCACCATCAACAAGGGTGAGGTGGTGGTGGTGTGCGGCCCGTCGGGCTCGGGCAAGTCCACGCTGATCAAGACCATCAACGCGCTGGAGCCCTTCCAGAAGGGCGAGATCACGGTCGATGGCATCCGCCTGCACGACCCCAAGACGGACCTGCCCAAGCTGCGCAGCCGCGTGGGCATGGTGTTCCAGCATTTCGAGCTGTTCCCCCACCTGTCGGTGACGGAGAACCTGACGATCGCGCAGGTCAAGGTGCTGGGCCGCAGTGCGGACGACGCCAAGAAGCGTGGCCTCAAGATGCTTGAACGCGTGGGCCTGATGGCACACAAGGACAAGTTTCCGGGCCAGCTGTCGGGCGGCCAGCAGCAGCGCGTGGCCATTGCCCGTGCGCTGTCGATGGACCCCATCGTGATGCTGTTCGACGAACCCACGTCCGCGCTCGACCCCGAAATGGTCGGCGAAGTGCTGGACGTGATGGTGGGCCTGGCCAACGAAGGCATGACCATGATGTGCGTGACCCACGAGATGGGCTTCGCCCGCAAGGTGAGCAACCGCGTGATCTTCATGGACGTGGGCGGCAAGATCCTGGAGGACTGCTCCAAGGACGACTTCTTCAACAACCCGGACGCCCGCCAGCCCCGCACGAAGGACTTCCTCAACAAGATCCTGGCGCACTGACCGGTGCGCCCGCATTGCATCGCAGCCCTTCGGGTGCGATGCGGTGGATTCCACAAAGGCGCCTTCGGGCGCCTTTGTTTTGAGCGCCGCACCTGTCCGCCAACGGCAGTGGGCGCGCCGCGCGCTTGCGCTTTCCCGCTACTTGCGTGATGTCCTGCGCACCGGCTGCTCGGCCACGATGAGCTGCTGGTCCTCCACATCCTTCCACAGCGTGTCCCTGCGCTTGAGCGCCTCGGACACCTGGGCATGCCGAAGCTGCGCGACGGCCGAGACCAGGGCATTGCAGACGAAGAACGCGGCGGTGTATGAATCAAACGGCGATGCGTTGGACGTGCGCACCTGCACGAGGTGCCGCGCCAGCGCCGCCAGCGGGGCGGCCGGGCTGTCGGTGATGGCCAGCACCTGCGCGCCCGCGTCGCGAAAGCGCTGGGCCACCTTCACCGGCCCGCTGGCGTAGCGGCGGATGCTGAAGACGAGCAGCGTGTCCTCGGGCTGCACCCACAGCAGCTGGTCGGTGGCGGCCACCGCACCGGCACCCAGTTCGTGCACGCCCGGGCGGCACATGTTCAGGTGCAGCGCCAGCCACGCGGCCACGGGGGCGCTGTTGATCTGCGCCAGCACGAAGATCCGCCCCTCGGTCTGGGCGATGCGCCGGGCCATCGCTTCGAAAGCCGCCATGTCCAGGCTGTCGCGGGTGGCGGTGATGTTGTGCTGGTCGTGCAGCAAAGCATCGTCCACGCACTGCGGCAGGCTGCGCTCGGTGCCGATGGTCACCGGGGCGCGCTGGCCGGCCGTCTGCAGCAGGGCGGTGACTTCGCCGCGCGCCTCGCGCTGGGCCTCGGCATAGCTCGCGTAGCCCAGCTTGGCGAACAGCCGCACCACGGTCGACGCGCTGGTGCCATTGCGCGCGGCCAGGGCTGTGGCCGACTCGAGCAGCGCGTGCGGGTAGTCGCGCCCCAGGGCCTCGGCCAGGGCGCGTTCGCTGGCGGTCAGCTCTGCGCTCTGCCGCGCCAGGCGCTCGGTCAGCAGGCCTGTGGATGCTTGCAATGATGATTTCATTGATGTCTCTTTTGTGAAAAACGTATTGCAAACACGAACGCCGCATGCAACACTTCACCCCAGATTCGCGCCCCGACTCCGGGGCAAAACCTGAGGATTGAGATGCAGGATACCCTTGAAAACCAAGGCTTGGCGGTGCGCCAGCGCATTCTGGACTGGCTGGCTGGCCAATCCCAAGCCATGCAAGATCTGTTGCAAAAAGTCGTGAACATCGACAGCGGCAGCCGCGACGAGCCAGGTGTGACAGCGGTGGCCATCGCCCTGCGCGAGCGGCTGGAGGCCGCCGGCGTGGCCGTGCGGTTCGAGCCCGTGCCGGGCTATGGCGTGCTGCTGCACGCCCACGTTCCCGGCGCCGCCGACGGCCCGCCCATCGTGCTCATGGGCCACATGGACACCGTGTTTCCTGTCGGCACCGTGGCGCGGCGCCCGTTTCGTGTGGAGGATGGCCGTGCCTACGGCCCCGGCGTGGCCGACATGAAGTCGGGCCTGGTGATGAACGTGTTCGTGGCCGAGGCGTTTGCGCGCTGCGGCGGGCTCAAAGGGCCGCTGCAGCTGTTCTTTTCGTGCGACGAGGAGATCGGCTCGCCCGTCACGCGCGAGCGCATCATGGCCCAGGCGCGCGGCGTCAAGGCGGTGCTCAATGCCGAGCCCGGCCGCGTCAGCGGCAACCTGGTGACGAGCCGCAAGGGCTCGATGGTGGTGGAGTTCGAGGTGGAGGGCGTCGCCGCCCACGCCGGCATCAACCACGCGGCGGGCGCGAGCGCCATCGAGGCGCTGGCCCGCAAGACGCTGGCGCTGCATGCACTGACCGACCCCGCCACGGGCACCACCGTCAACGTGGGCGTGGTGCACGGCGGCATCGTGCCCAACATGGTGGCGCCGCACGCCAAGGCCGAGGTGGACCTGCGCTTCACCTCCGACACCGATCCGGAGGCACTGCTTCAGAAGGTGCGCGCCATCGTCGAGGAAGAGTCCGTGCCGCGCACCCAGGGCCGCATCACCGAATCGCGCCGCACGCTGCCCATGAAGCCCACGCCCGACGCGCTGCTGGCGCTGTACCAGCGCGGCGCGCTGTCGTTGGGCTTCGAGGTGCAGGGCGAGTTCACCGGGGGCGCGGCGGACAGCGGCCTGACCGCATCGGTGGGCGCGCCCACGCTGTGCGGCACCGGCCCCGTGGGCGGCCACCCGCACACCGAGCGCGAGTACTGCGAGCTGTCCACCTTCGTGCCGCGCGCGCAGGCCGTGGCGCTGGCGGTGCTCGACCACCCCTGAACCATTCCGCGCCCATCCGCTTATCCGTACAAGTCAGCACAGGTCCGCCGATGCCGCTGCGCCGACGCTCCATCCCCATTCCAGTTTCCTGAAAGTAGACCCATGTCCTTTGCCTCGCAAACTCCCCGCCGTCGCGTTCTTTCCGCCAGCCTGGCGCTGGGCCTGGCGGCCATGGCCGGCCTGGCACCACTGGCCGTGCAGGCCGACGAGAAATACCCTTCGCGCCCGATCACGCTCGTGGTGCCGTTCCCGCCCGGCGGGTCGGTGGACATCATGGCGCGCCAGTATTCCGAGCCCCTGTCCAAGGTGCTGGGCGTGCCCATCGTGGTGGAGAACCGTGCCGGCGCGGGCGGCTCTGTGGGTGCGCTGTACGTGGCGCGTGCCAAGCCCGATGGCTACACGCTGGTCGTGTCGTCGCAAAGCAGCCACCTGGCCAACCCGCTGACCCAGCCCAAGGTGGGCTACGACCCGGTCAAGGACTTCGAGAACATCGCCATCCTGGGCCGCCAGCCCAACGCACTGGTGGTGCACAGCAGCCTGCCGTTCAAGACGTTCGCCGAGTTCGTGGCCTACGCCAAGAAGAATCCCGGCAAGCTCAACTACGGCAGCGGCGGCGTGGGCAGCATGGGCCAGCTCAACGTCGAGATGTTCAAGGCCGCGACCGGCGCCTTCACCACGCACATCCCGTACCGCGGCGGCACGCCGCTGATCACGGCGGTGCTGGCCAACGAGGTGCAGTTCATCCTGGACAACCTGGTCATCATGCTGCCCCACGTCCAGGCGGGCAAGGTGCGCGCCCTCGCCGTCGCGTCAGACCAGCGCCTGCCGCAGCTGCCCGACGTGCCCACGCTGGCCGAAGTGGGCTACCCCGAGCTCAACCTCACGTCCTGGACCGGCCTGGCCGCGCCCGGCGGCACGCCCGACGCCGTGGTGCAGACGCTGTACAAGGCCGTGCGGCAGGTGGCCACGTCGCCTGCCATGGTCGCCAACCTCAAGGACCGCGGCGTGATCGCGCCCGAGGAAATGACCCCCGCCCAGTTCGAGAAGATGATGTCCGAGCGCCTGGTGAAATTCGGCGAAGTGGTGCGCAAGGTCGGCATCACGGCGGAGTGACCTGCCGGCGCCAGGGCTGGTGTGCGGGATACGCGGTTGGAAGGGTTTTGACCGCCTGCCGCACCGTAGACAAGCGCCACCAGCTATCAAATGCATAGCGTGCAATGGGGTGGGGCGCGCAATGGGACAATGCAGGCCATGACCGCCGCACCTTCCCACCTCCTTCAAACCCTCACCATCACCCGCCCCGACGACTGGCACCTGCATGTGCGCGACGGCGAGCCGCTGCAGACCGTCGTGCCGCACACGGCCGCGCAGTTCGGCCGCGCGATCATCATGCCCAACCTGCGCCCGCCCGTGACCACGGCGCAGCAGGCGCTCGAGTACAAGCAGCGCATCCTGGCCGCCGTGCCGGCCGGCGTGCAGTTCGAGCCGCTGATGACGCTGTACCTCACCGACAACCTGCCCGCCGACGAGATCGCGCGTGCCAAGGACGCGGGCGTGGTGGCCTGCAAGCTCTACCCCGCGGGCGCCACCACCAACAGCGACGCGGGCGTGACCGACATCCGCAAGACCTACAAGACGCTGGAGGCCATGCAAAAGGCCGGCATGCTGCTGCTGGTGCATGGCGAAGTCACCAGCAGCGACATCGACCTGTTCGACCGCGAGGCCGTCTTCATCGACCAGCAGCTCATCCCGCTGCGCCGCGACTTCCCCGAGCTCAAGATCGTCTTCGAGCACATCACCACCAAGGACGCGGCCGACTACGTGCAGGCATCCGACCGCTTCACGGCCGCCACCATCACCGCGCACCACCTGCTGTACAACCGCAACGCGATCTTCGTCGGCGGCGTGCGCCCGCACTACTACTGCCTGCCCGTGCTCAAGCGCGAGACGCACCGCGTGGCGCTGGTGGAGGCCGCCACCAGCGGCTCCGCCAAGTTCTTCCTGGGCACCGACAGCGCGCCGCACCCCGCACACCTCAAGGAGCACGCCAGCGGCTGCGCCGGCTGCTACACCGCGCACGCCGCGATGGAGATGTACGCCGAGGCGTTCGACAACGCGGGGGCACTGGACAAGCTCGAAGGCTTTGCCAGCTTCCACGGCCCCGACTTCTACAGCCTGCCGCGCAACACCGGCACCATCACCCTGCGCCGCGAGTCCTGGACGCCGCCCGAGAGCTTCGTCTTCGGCGATGCCAACCTCAAGCCCCTGCGCTCCGGTGAAGCGCTGCCGTGGCGACTGGTGTAAGCCCGCCCACCTCCACGTTGCCCTGCGCGATCGACTGGAGCGCTCCCTGGCTGGCGCCGTGGCGCGGCCGGGGCCTGCCGGTGGCGCAGCAGGTGCAGGGCGGCAGCCCGGTCGGCCAGGCGCTGCAGGCTGCGGTGCCTGGGGCTGCGCCGGTGGTGTTCGCCGCCCAGTCCGAGTTGCCCGAGGGCACGGCCTACGAGCAGTACATCTGGCACACCCGCCGCGTACCCACCCGCGACAACCTGCACGACTTCTTCAACGGCCTGGTGTGGCTGCATTTTCCGCAGGCCAAGCGCCGCCTGAACGAACTGCAGGCCCAGGCCATCGCGGCCGATGGCGTGCAGGCCGTGCGCGGGCCGCTGCGCGATTCGCTCACGGTGTTCGATGAAAACGGCGCGCTGCTGCAGGCGCCCGATGCGCTGTGGGATGCCCTTCGCGCGCGGGACTGGCAGCGCCTGTTCATCGACCTGCGCCCGCTGTGGCCCCGGGCCCGGCTGGTGCTGTTCGGCCATGCCTTGCTGGAGAAGCTGGTAGCACCCCGAAAACCCATGGTGGCGCACGTCTATCCAGCGCCAGTAGCTATCAATTCGGGAGTGATCGGTGCTGGGGACGGTCTGGGCGAGCTCGACGCCTGGCTGGCGCAGGCCGTGCAGCCGCACACCTGGGCTGCCAAGCCGTTCGTGCCGCTGCCGGTGCTGGGCGTGCCGGGCTGGTGGCCGGCCAACGAGGCACCCGGCTTTTATGCCGACGCCCAGGTCTTTCGGCCAGCGCCGCGCCCCGGGCCCCGGCCGTAATTCCCGTCAACGCTTGTGTGATCAACGCCGCGCCGCGGGTTTGCACCTACCATAGCGCGATGAAATCGCGGCCATGGGCGGGCCGGCGCGGGGTGCAGGCGGCTTTCCACGCTGGGCGTGCCGCTTGAAGCACCGCCCCCGGCCCCCATCTGGACCAGCGAACACTGTTGTTGTAGTAGACCCCACGGAGAACCCATTCCATGAAGCGGATCCTGTTATTTGTGATGACCAACCTGGCCGTCGTTGTCGTGCTGGGGGTGGTGGCCAGCCTGCTGGGCGTGAACCGCTACCTCACGGCCAACGGGCTGAACCTGGGCGCGCTGCTGGGCTTTGCGCTCATCATGGGTTTTGGCGGCGCGATCATCTCGCTGCTCATCAGCAAGCCCATGGCCAAGTGGACCTCGGGCGTGCGCGTGATCGACGGCACCGGCTCCCCCGATGAGCGCTGGATCGTGGAGACCGTGCGCAAGTTCGCCGACCAGGCCAAGATCGGCATGCCCGAAGTCGGCATCTTCGAAGGCGACCCGAACGCTTTCGCCACGGGGGCCTTCAAGAACTCGGCGCTGGTGGCGGTGTCCACCGGCCTGCTGCAGGGCATGACGCGCGACGAGGTCGAGGCCGTCATCGGCCATGAGGTGGCCCACATCGCCAACGGCGACATGGTCACCATGACGTTGATCCAGGGCGTGATGAACACCTTCGTGGTGTTCCTGTCGCGGGTCATCGGCTACGCGGTCGACAGCTTTTTGCGCAAGAACGACGAGAACAGCTCGGGCCCCGGCATCGGCTACTACGTGACCACCATCGTGCTCGACATCGTGCTGGGCTTCGTCGCCGCGATGATCGTGGCCTGGTTCAGCCGCCAGCGCGAGTTCCGCGCCGACGCGGGTGCCGCCCAGCTCATGGGCCGCCGCCAGCCGATGATCAACGCCCTGGCCCGCCTGGGCGGCATGCACCCCGGCGAGCTGCCCAAGAGCGTCGCCGCCTTCGGCATTGCCGGCGGCATCGGCAAGCTGTTTTCCACCCACCCGCCCATCGAAGAGCGCATCGCCGCGCTGCAGAACGCGCAGCAGTAAGGCGGATTGCACGGGGCTGTCAACGCCCGCCGTGCCCCACACCATCGACCGCCGCAGGGTTTCGCCCTGCGGCGGTTTTTTCATGGGCGCCTCGGCGGGGCCCGGCGCTCGCGGGGGAAGGCCGAGCCGCGGCGAGTGCGGTGGCAGGCGTGTCGAGCGGCTCCTGCCTCTGGGCCCAGGCGTGGGGAGGTGGCCTCAGCTCTCAAGTGTTTGTAACTTTCTGTCGATAAACTCGCCACGGGGCCGGGCAGTGTGGCTTGTCGTGCACGCCGTGCCCCGAAAATCTTCTTACGGAACCCTGTTGTATGTCCATCTCCCACGCACGTGTTGCGGTGCGCCTGGCCCTGGCCTTCGGCGTTGTGTGCCTTGTCATGTCGCTGTCCGCCGCTGTCGGCATCTGGCGGTTGGCGGGGCTGCAGGACATTGCGGATGACCTGGGGGGCGCCTCGTCGGAGCGCGCCTTGCTGGCGCGCGAACTGCACGCCATCGTGGTGCTGAGCTCGGTGCGCGCCGAGACCCTGCTGGAGATCGACAACGCGGCCTACGCGGCCCGCATCGATGCGGACCGCAAGGTCACCTCGGCCCGCTCGGCCGAGGTGCGCAAGCGGCTGGACGAACTCGCGGCCGACCCCGAATCACAGGCCCTGTTCGATGCCATCGACAAGGCCGGTAACGGCTTTCGCACGGTGCGCGACGATCTGGTCAAGCGCCGCAAGGACGGCGAGGCCCTGCCGCCCGACGCCATCGCCACGCGCCTGCGCCCTGCGGCCGATGCGTACGCGGCGTCGGTGAACAAGCTGGCCGAGTACCAGCGCCAGCGCGTGGTGGAAGCCCGCGAAGCCGCTGGCCGCAGCGAAAGCCAGGGCATCGCGCTGCTGGCGGCAGGCTCTGCCGTGGGGCTGCTGCTGAGCCTGGCCTGCGCCTGGCTGCTCTCGCGCTCCATCCTGCAGCCCCTGTCACAAGCGTCCGAAGTGACCGACCGCATCGCCGAAGGCGACCTGACGACCGCCGTGCCCACGCCCACTGCCGGCAACCGCGACGAACTGCAAGCCCTGCTGACACGCCTGGGCGGCATGCAGGCACGGCTGGCCGGGCTGGTGGTGGGCATGCGCCAGGCCAGCACCTCGGTGGCGGGCGCCAGCAGCGAGATCGCCGCGGGCAACAGCGACCTGTCGGCCCGCACCGAGCACACGGCCTCCAACCTGGAAGAAATCGCCGCCAGCATGGAAGAACTGCTGGCCACCGTGCGCCACAGCGCCGACGCCGCCGCGCAGGCCAGCAGCCTGGCCACGGGCGCGAGCGATGTGGCGCGCCGCGGCCGCGAGGCGGTGGACCGCGTGGTCGGCACCATGGACGGCATTGCCCTGTCGTCGCGCCGCATTGCCGACATCACCAGCGTGATCGACGGCATCGCGTTCCAGACCAATATCCTCGCGCTCAACGCCGCGGTGGAGGCCGCCCGCGCGGGCGAGCAGGGCCGCGGCTTTGCGGTGGTGGCGGGCGAGGTGCGCAACCTGGCCCAGCGCTCGGCTACGGCGGCCAAGGAGATCGGCGGCCTGATCAGCGACAGCGTGCGCCAGGTGGACGAAGGCTCCAAGCTCGTGCACGCGGCCGGCAGCACCATGGGCGAGATCGTCGACTCTGTGGGCCAGGTGGCCACCATCATCGGCGAGATCAGCACCGCCGCGCGCGAGCAGACCACGGGCCTGAGCCAGGTGGGCGAGGCCGTGTCGCAGCTCGACCAGATGACGCAGCAGAATGCCGCGCTGGTCGAGGAATCGTCGGCCGCCGCCCAAGGCCTGCGGGTGCAGGCGCAGCAACTGGCCGAGCTGGTGGAGGCGTTCCGCCTGCCCGCCGGCAACGCGCTGCTGCGTTAGACCCTTCCGATCTCAGCGCGCCGCCACCTCCACCCGCCAGCGCCGGCGCGGCGCGCGCAGGGCATGCCGCTTGCGGTACTCGGCCGGCGCCATGCCGGTGTAGCGCGCAAAGATGCGCCGAAAGGCCGCGGGGTCCGCATAGCCGCAGGCCACGGCGATGCTGGGCACGCTCTCCAGCGTCACCTCCAGCATCACCCGGGCGCGCGCGCAGCGCAGGCCGTGCAGGTAGTCCAGCGGCGACTGCGACAGCTCCTGCTGGAAGTGCCGCAGCAGCGTGCGCGTGCTCACCGACGCAGCCTCGGCCAGCCGGGCCAGGGCGTAGGGCTGGTCCAGGTGCGCCTCCATGAAGGCGATGGCGCGCGCCAGGGTGCTGTCGCGCGTGGCCGGGATGTGCTGCTGCGCGTTGGCCTGCAGCGCGGCGCGGGCGCGCTGGTGGTCGGGCGCCATCACGGACTCGCAGGCGGCGGCCAGTTCCGGGCCCATCGCGTGGCGTACCAGGGCGATGGCCAGCAGATTCACGCTGTGCGGCAGCGCGCCGCTGAGCCAGGGCCCGTCGTCCGAGACATCCTGGCCCAGGCTGAGGCCGATGCCCGGAAAGTCCCGCTCGAACCCCGCGATGTAGAACCACGGCAGGCTCGCCTGGCACCCGTTGAGCCGCCCGCTGTGCGCGGCCAGCCAGGCGCCGTTGCCGACGGTGACCAGCTTGCAACCCGCATCGACCGCAATGCCCAGCTGCCGCGACAGCGCGCCGTAGCGGCCCGCCACTGCGCGGATGGCCGGAATGTCCGGCGCGTGGAACGACGGGATGAACAGCGCCTGGGCGGGCGCACGGTTGGCCTCCGGGTCGTCTGACTGGGTGGGGTTGGCGCCATAGGCCGCCAGCGGCCCCGGCAACTGCGGCAGGGGCAGGCCCTCGGCGTCCAGCAGCCGCCAGGCCAGGCGTGGTGCCTGCGCGCCCAGGCGCAAGCCGGCCAGCAGATTCGCGCTGCGCAGCAGGTCGATGAGCTGCAGCGCATTGCCTGCCGCGGACTCGGGCAGCAAAGGGATGTCGATGCGATACACCGCAGGCTCGGTGCGACCCGTCGTGCCGGCGGGCGGGGGGAAACGTGGAGGCTGCATGGCGATATTGGCTCTTTGGATGGCTATTTTCGCTTGTCATGCAGTGGGGTGCAGCTTTTAGCATGGACGTGCTTTTTTGTTCCATCACGGCTTTGCAAGCCGCCACCCACCCTTACGGACCTGCTCCATGCACAAAACCCTTTCTGCCATCGCCCTTGCCGCCGGCCTCGCTGCCAGCGGGCTGGCCGTCGTATCTTCGGCCCACGCTCAAGCGCTCGATGCCGCCGGCTTGCAGGCCATCGACACCGCCGTGAACAAGGTAGCGCCCAAGATGGTCAATTGGCGCCGCGACATCCATGCCCACCCGGAACTGTCGGGCCAGGAGGTGCGCACTGCCAAGCTCGTGGCCGAGCACCTTAAGAAGCTGGGCATGGAGGTGCAGACCAACGTGGGCGGCACCGGCGTGGTGGGCACTCTGCGCGGCGGCCTGCCGGGCAAGGTGGTGGCGCTGCGCGCCGACATGGACGCATTGCCCGTGCCCGAAAACACCGGCCTGCCGTTCGCCTCGAAAGTGAAGGCCAACTACCTGGGCAAGGAAGTGCCGGTGATGCACGCCTGCGGCCACGATGCCCACGTGGCCATGCTCATGGGCGCGGCCGAGGCGCTGGCCGGCATGAAGGCCCAGTTGCCCGGCACCATCAAGTTCATCTTCCAGCCCGCCGAGGAAGGCGCCCCGGTGGAGGCCGACGCCAACGGCAAGGTGCCCAGCTTCGGCGCCAAGGCCATGGTGGAAGAGGGCGCCATGAAGGACGTGCAGGCCATCTACGGCCTGCACATCACGGCCAACCTGCCGTCCGGCGTGGTGGGCTACCGCAGCGGCCCGCTGATGGCCGGCTCGGACAACATCAGCATCCAGGTGGAAGGCCGCGGCGGCCACGGCTCGTCGCCCTGGAACGCGGTCGACCCGGTGGTGGCCGCCAGCCAGGTCGTGCTGGGCCTGCAGACGGTGGTGAGCCGCCAGCTCAACATCAGCCAGGAGCCCGCGGTGGTCACCATCGGCTCCATCCACGGCGGCACGCGCTACAACATCATTCCGGACAACGTGGAGCTGCTGGGCACCCTGCGCACCTTCGACGAAGGCATGCGCCAGGAGGCCTTGAAGCGCATCACCACCACGGCCGAGCAGATCGCAGCATCGAGCGGCGCCAAGGCCAAGGTGCGCTTCGGCCCCGTGGCCTACCCGGTGACCACCAACCCGGCCGAGCTGACTGCCGCATCGCTGCCCGCGCTCAAGCTGGCGTCGGGGGGCAAGGCGATGATCATCCCCAAGGTGAGCGGATCGGAAGATTTTTCGGAGTTCCAGAAGGTGGCGCCCGGCTTCTTCTATTTCCTGGGCGCGCCGCCCAAGGGGGCGGACTTCAACAAGGCACCGTCGAATCACTCGCCGTTGTTCGACATCGATGAAGACCAGTTGCCGGTGGGGGCGCGCACGCTGGCGGCGCTGGCGGTGGATTTCTTGCAGCGCAAGTAGGGCGTGGGGCTCGGCGCTGGTTGTGGTGGCGACTGGGGTTCGGGCTCTTCAGGTTGCGCGGATTGGGCTTGTCGGAACCTGAGCTGTTGCAGCCTCGCCCGTTCGGGTTGAGTTTGTCGAAGCCTGGGCCTGTGCCGGTGATCTGCCCGCTATCCGTTCGGGTTGAGCTTGTCGAAACCTGGGTGCTGCTCGCGGGCTCGCTGATTCGGCAGCATGCCCGTGTTGAGTGCGGGAGCCGGGGTGCGCGCCCGGCGGCGCGGTAACTTTCTCTTGGTTCGCCAAGAGAAAGTCACCAAAGAGAAGGCGACCCCCAGTCTGCGACCCCTTCGCTGCGCTACGGGGCAAACCTGCGTCGGGGCGGTTGCGGGGTGCGCCGTGGAACTCACTGCGCGCCGTTGGCGCTCCGTTTAGACATCCACGGCGAGCTAGATGACGAGGCATGCGCGCTCCGACGCGCATGCTCACCCCGCAACCGCCCCGACGCAGGCGCAGCCACAGGGGGTGGACAGCCGAACAGCCACACGGGCCATCGCGTTGCTCGGCCCCGAACGCGCAGGCGCTTCGCGCCGCGACCGCCAGACCGAGCGCAGCGATGGCCCGTGTGGATGTTCTCTCCCACATCCCTTCAGGATGCGCCGAGGAGCGCAGGGCGGGGGGGAGCGTGTGCCGAAGGACACACGCATCGTGAACTGACTCGCTGCGGATGTTTGAGCGTAGCGCGGCAGCGCGCAGCGAGTTCCGCAGCGCACCCCACGACCGAGCACCGCAGGTTGCCCCACTCGCCCGCAGGGCGAGTGGGGACGCAGGCTGTAGGGTCGCCCTTTCTTTGGTGACTTTCTTTCGGCGACGCGAAAGAAAGTTACTCGCACGCCGGGCGACTCCCGGCCTCCGCCCTTGAACCAGGCACGCGGTACGAATCAGCGAGCCTGCGAGCAGCACCCCGGTTTCGACAAGCTCAACCCGAACGGACGCAGGTCAAGCGCACAGGTTTCGACAACCTCAACCCGACCGTGTGTAGAGCGCAGCGCTCCGACCCACCAGCAGCCGAAACGGCAGCAGCAGCGCCACACCCAACACCAGCTTCACCCCCAGATCCCCCAGCGCCCACGTCACCCACGGATCGTTGCTGCCAGCAAAGGCGATGCTCCAGAACACCGCCGTGTCCAGCACCGCGGCCAACAGCGTGGCCACCAACGGCGCGCGCCACCAGGTGCCGTGGCGCAGCCGGTCGAACACGGCGATGTCCAGCCATTGCGACAGCAAAAACGCCGTGCCGGACGCGATGGCAATGCGCGCAGGGGCCAGTACCAGCGACGCGGCCACCGCCACCGCAAAGCCCACCCAGGCCACGCGGCGTGCCTGCTGCGGGCCGTGGGCGCGGTTGACCAGTTCACTCACCAGGAAGGCCACCGGATAGGTGATGGCACCCCAGGTGAGCCAGTCGTTGATCGGAAACTGCACCAGGATGTTGGAGGCCAGCACCACGGCGGCCATGGCCAGGGCCGCGGCAGCGAACTGCGCGCGGGTCGGGTGCGTCAGCGCAGCCGGCATGCCACCACCACTACGTCAGGCCGTGGTGCCCAGCAGGGCGCGCGCAACCGCCTCGCCCACCTTGATCCCGTCCACCCCTGCCGACAGGATGCCGCCCGCATAGCTCGCGCCTTCGCCCGCCGGGTACAGGCCGGCGGTGTTCAGGCTCTGCAGGTTCTCGCCCCGCCCGATCTTGAGCGGCGACGACGTGCGTGTCTCCACGCCGGTCAGCACCGCATCGTGCATGTCAAAGCCCTTGATCTTGCGGCCGAACACGGGCAGCGCCTCGCGCAGTGCGGCGATGGCGTAGCCGGGCAGGGCGGCGTGCAGGTCGCCCAGGGCCACGCCGGGCTTGTACGAGGGCTCCACATCGCCCAGATGTTTGGACGGCGTGCCTTTGATGAAGTCGCCCACCAGCTGCCCCGGCGCGCTGTAGTCGCGCCCGCCCAGCACGAAGGCGTTGGACTCCAGCTGGCGCTGCAGCACGATGCCCGCCAGCGGGTGGAACTGGCCCTGCGGCAGCGCTTCGATGCCGTGGGTGTGGCCCAGGTGGGCGTCGAAGGCGGCGGCATCGGTGGGGTAGTCGCTCGGGTCGATCCCCACCACCATGCCCGCGTTGGCGTTGCGCTCGTTGCGGGAGTACTGGCTCATGCCGTTGGTGACCACGCGGTTGGGCTCGCTGGTGGCGGCCACCACGGTGCCGCCCGGGCACATGCAGAAGCTGTACACCGCGCGGCCGTTCTGCGCATGGTGCACCAGCTTGTAGTCGGCCGCGCCCAACAGCGGGTGGCCGGCGTGGCGGCCCCAGCGGGCGCGGTCGATGATGCCCTGCGGGTGCTCGATGCGAAAGCCGATGGAAAACGGCTTGGCCTCCATGGCGACGCCGCGGTCGTACAGCATGGCAAAGGTGTCGCGCGAGCTGTGGCCCAGGGCCATCACCACATGGTCGGCGCGCAGGTCGGTGGTCTCGCCCGTGGCCTGGTTCAGCACCTTCAGGCCGCGCAGGTGGCGGGCGTCGCCCGTGCCTTCGACGACCACGTCCGTCACGCGCTGCTCGAAGCGGATCTCGCCGCCCAGCGCGATGATCTGCTCGCGCAGGTTCTCCACCACCTTCACCAGCTTGAAGGTGCCGATGTGCGGGTGGGCCACGTACAAGATTTCTTCCGGGGCGCCGGCCTTGACGAACTCGTTCATGACCTTGCGGCCCAGGTGGCGCGGGTCCTTGATCTGGCTGTAGAGCTTGCCGTCGCTGAAGGTGCCCGCGCCGCCCTCGCCGAACTGCACGTTGCTCTCGGCATGCAGCTCGCGCTTGCGCCACAGGCCCCAGGTGTCCTTGGTGCGCTCGCGCACGGGCTTGCCACGCTCCAGCACGATGGGCTTGAACCCCATCTGCGCCAGCACCAGCGCCGCAAAGATGCCGCAGGGGCCAAAGCCCACCACCACGGGGCGCAGGGGCAGGTCGGCAGGGGCCTGGCCCACGGGGTGCCAGGCCATGTCGGGCGTGGGCTGGATGTGCGGGTGGCTGTCGAACTGCGCCAGCAGCGCGGCTTCATGCTCCGGCTGGGCCAGGGTGATGTCGATGATGTACACCGCCAGCAGGTCCACCTTGCGCGCGTCGAAGCTGCGCTTGAAGACGTGCAGGTCGGTGATGTCGGCCGGTGCCAGGCCCAAGAGCTTGGCCGCGGCGGAGCGCAGCAGGGCGTCGGGGTCTTCGGCGGCCGTGAAGGGCAGCCGGATTTCAGAGAGGCGGATCATGGTCTTGCGGGCCCGTGTCGATCGGGCGGGGTGCAAAGTCGTGGGGCCGTGATTTTACCGGGGAGCGTGCGCCAGCGTGCTGGCGGGTGTTGCCATCGCAGGCGCCACCCGGGGCCGCTGGCTGAGATTGCTATCAAAAGAATAGCTTCTACCGCTTGCTGGATGCGCGGCAGAGGCGTTTTTTACTTCATACTTTGCGCGGTGGCGGCGTCGCCACCCCGGCGCCAGCGCAGTTCCGCCACGCCGAACGCGATGGCCGCCAGCACCAGCGGCAGGAAGTAATACAGCGCGCGGTAGGCCAGCAGCGCGGCCAACACCTTGTCCTGCCCCAGCGCGCCCGCCATGCCGCTGGCCAGCAAAGCCACGCCCACCGCTTCGAGCACGCCCAGCCCAGCGGGCACACGCAGGATGAGCCCGGCCACAGCGCCCAGTTGCACGGTGGCCAGGGCGGCGGGGTAGCTCACCTGGCCCTGCAGCACCGTCCACAGCGCCGCGCCCATCAGCATCCAGTTGGCGGCCGATACGGCCACCTGCCACAGCGCCACGGGCCAGTGCGGCAACGGAAACTCCAGGCCGCGCAACCTGAGCGCCCGGCCCGCGCGCAGCGCGCACAGCGCCACGTAGGCCATGGGCAGGCAGCCGATCAGGGCGCCGCCGGCCCGCCATTGCCAGGGTTCGGCGGCCCAGCCCGCCAGGGCCGGCGGTTGCCACAGCCAGGGCAGCACGGCGGCCAGCAGCAGGTAGCCCACCCAGTTCGTGACGATGCTGGTGCCCACGACCTGGCCGATGGTGCCGTTGTCCACGCCACGCCGCTCGTACAGCCGGTAGCGCACCCCCACGCCACCGATGAGCGAACCCAGGTTCAGGGTGAAGGGGTAGCTGGTCATCGCAATGCCCAGCGTGGCGGGGCGGGAGAGGCGGTGGCCGGTGCAGTGGCGGCCGATCAGGTCGAAGGTGCCGTAGGTGCAGTGGCTGGCCAGCGCCAGCGCGCCGGCGATGGCCAGCACGCTGACCGGCAAGGCCTGCAGTGCCTGCCCCACGGCGGGCCAGTCCACGGTGCGTGCCTGCCGCACGATGAGCCAAGCCACCACCGCGAAGAACGCCAGCGCCAGGCCGCGGGTGAGCCAGGGCCACCAGGGGCGCTGCGTGATGCCGCGCCAGCCCGGGGTGGGCGCGGCATGCAGGTCATCGCTGTCGCTGCCGGGCTCCAATGCAAGGGGGTGGGGAGTGCTGGCAGCCATGGCGGGCGGTGTGGTTATGAGCGGCGCACGGTGCGGGGGTGCATCAAGCGGCGACACCGGCGTTCGGCGCAGTCGCCTGGGCCGCAGCGCCGTGGGTGGCGCCGTCCGCCTGGGTGGATGCGGCGGCAGCCGTCGCTGCTGCTGCTTCCGCCTCGGCGCGCACCATGGTGATGGTGGGCTGGTGCCGGGGCAGCCAGCCCGCCCACGTGGGGAACCAGCGCATCAGGTGGAACACCAGGTAGCTGCGCATCAGCCGCAGGCCATCGAAGCGCCCGGACGGCTGGGGCTTGATCTGCTTGCAGCTGTTCTCCATCAGGTGCGACAGCCGGCCATACAGGTGGTCGTTGAAGGCGCGGTCGCGGATGATGACGTTGGCTTCGAGGTTCAGCGACAGGCTCAGCGGGTCGAGGTTGCTCGAACCCACGGTGGACCACTCGTCGTCCACCAGCGCCACCTTGCCGTGCAGCGGGCGGTCGCAATACTCGTAGATGCGCACGCCGGCGCGCAGCAGGTGGTCGTACAGCATGCTGGCGGCGGTGCGCACGATGGCCATGTCGGGCTGGCCCTGCAGGATCAGCCGCACGTCCACACCGCGCTTGGCGGCGCGCCGCATCTCGCGGATGAAGCGGTAGCCCGGAAAGAAATACGCATTGGCGATCACCACGCGGTCACGCGCCGAGCGCAGAGCCACCCGGTAGTGGCGCTCGATGTCGTTGGTGTGATGGTGGTTGTCGCGCGTGACGAAGATCGCGTCGGCGCTGCCTGCCGTGGCCGGCTCCTTTTGCTGTGCCTTGCGATCCGGCTGTTGCGGCCTGCGGCCGCCGCGACCCAGCACCGCCTCGCGTGCAAAGCGGTGCATCTGCGCCACGATGGGGCCGCGCATCGCCACCGAGTAGTCCTGCTTGGCCTCGGGCCCGAAGTCCGCCACATGGTCGGCCGAGTAGTTGATGCCGCCGATGAATCCCAGCTCGCCATCCACCACCACGATCTTGCGGTGCATGCGGCGCAGCACGTTGAGCCGCTGCCCCATGAAGCGGCGGCCCGGGTCGAAGATGCGAAAACGCACACCCGCCCCGACCAGGCTGCCCACGAACTCGTCGGACAGGTCGGGCGAGCCGAAGCCGTCCACCAGCACATGCACTTCCACCCCGCGGTCGGCCGCGGCGAGCAGGGCTTCGTGCAGCTGCTTGCCGATCTTGTCCTCGAACAGGATGAAGGTCTCCAGCACTACCTCGCGCTGCGCTGCACGGATGGCCTCGAAAACGCGGGGGAAGAACTCCTCGCCGTTTTCCAGCAGCTCGAAATGGTTGCCGGGCACCCAGCGCGAAGAGCGCGGTGGCCTGAAGTTGGGGCGTCGCAGGTTCATAGGTAGATCTCCGCGGCCAGTGGGGCGTGGTCCGACAGCTTGTCCCACGGCTTCTTGGGCAGGGTCAGCGGCGAGTGCACCGACGCGTTGCGCACGTAGATGCGGTCCAGCGCCAGCAACGGCATCGACGCAGGGAAGGTGCGCACCGCGCGGCCGAAGGCCTGTACGAAGACCTCCTCCAGCCCTGCGCCGCGGTGCAGGATGGAATGGGCGCGGTGGCGCCAATCGTTGAAGTCGCCCGCCAGCACCACGGGTTCGTCCTTCGGAAACGTGTTCACCAGGTCGCACACCAGCTTCAACTGCCGCTGGCGGTGCGACTCCTGCAGGCCCAGGTGCACGCAGACCGCGTGCACCGGCAGGTGGTGGCCCGGCGGCTGCAGCACACAGTGCAGCATGCCGCGGCGCTCGGGCCCGGCAATCGAGATATCGTGGTTGTCATAGCGGGTGATGGGGAACTTGGACAACAGCGCGTTGCCGTGGTCGCCGTTGTCATACACCGCGTTGCGTCCGTAGGCGTATTGCGACCAGATGGTGTCCGCCAGAAACTCGTAGTGCGGCACCTGCGGAAAGTTGGCGAGCCGGCTGGCATGCTTGTGGTGCGTGCCCTGCACCTCTTGCAGAAACACCAGGTCTGCCTCCACCTCCCGCACTGCTTCGCGCAGCTCATGCAGCATGAAACGCCGGTTGAATGTGGTGAAGCCCTTGTGCACGTTCACGGTCAGAACCTTGAACGCAATGGGCTGGGATGGGGTGGTGGCCATGGGCAAACAATCGTTGTGGAATCCCTGCAGCGAAAGCGCCATGCAGGGCGGTCCGAAGGGTGAAACGATTGTTGTGGCCGTGGTGCGTGGCCTCTGTAGGACGTCTGGCCGTTGGCATGTGCTGCCGTGGCCGAAAAAGGCGTGCAGTACGGCGGCGCAATGCGCAGCAGGGGTCGATCAGCAACCCGACCTCGGCCTCAAACTCGCGCGCCCTCGGCCGGCGCCACCGTGGATCTGGTTCTTGCAGTCCACGGGTGGCGTCCCCCCCGGGAGGAGATGGCGCGCAGCGCCTCAGGGGGGCTTTACGCGGGCAGGAAGCCTTCCACGGACAGGTAGCGCTCGCCCGTGTCGTAGTTGAAGCCCAGCACCTTGGCGCCCGCAGGCAGCTCAGGGAGTTTCTGCGCAATGGCGGCGAGCGTGGCGCCCGAGGAGATGCCGACCAGCAGCCCCTCTTCGCGCGCGCTGCGGCGGGCGTATTCACGCGCCGGTTCGGCATCGACCTGGATCACGCCATCGAGCACGCTGGTGTCCAGGTTCTTGGGCACAAAGCCCGCGCCGATACCCTGGATGGGGTGGGGGGCCGGCGCGCCGCCCGAGATCACGGGCGACGCCGTGGGCTCGACCGCGAACACCTTGAGGTTCGGGAATTTGGCTTTCAGCACCCGCGCCACGCCCGTGATGTGCCCGCCCGTGCCCACGCCCGTGATCAGCACGTCCACGCCGTCCGGGAAGTCCGCCAGGATCTCCTGCGCGGTGGTGCGCACATGCACATCGATGTTGGCGGGGTTCTCGAACTGCTGCGGAATCCACGACCCGGGCGTCTGGGCCTGCAGCTCCTGCGCGCGGGCGATCGCGCCCTTCATGCCCTTTTCGCGCGGCGTCAGGTCGAACTGCGCGCCGTAGGCCAGCATCAGGCGGCGCCGCTCGATGCTCATGCTGTCGGGCATCACGAGGATGAGCTTGTAGCCCTTGACGGCCGCCACCAGAGCCAGGCCGATGCCGGTGTTGCCCGAGGTGGGCTCGATGATGGTGCCACCGGGCTGGAGCGCGCCCGACTTCTCGGCGTCTTCCACCATCGACAGCGCAATGCGGTCCTTGATGGAGCCACCGGGGTTGCTGCGCTCGGACTTCACCCACACATTGGCCGCCGGGCCAAAAATGCGGTTGATGCGCACGTGCGGCGTGTTGCCGATGGTTTGCAGAATGTTGTCAGCTTTCATGGCGTCTCCTGTGAAGGTCGATTCAATGGGTAGGGGTGACGGGGTGCCCCAATGCCAGCCGGTGAGGGGCCAGATAAACAACCATCCGTTGAGACTGAGCCTGTCGGAGTCAGGGCACGATGGCGTGGCTGGCCTTTCGACAGATCGGGATGGACGGGTCACCGACCGGCATTGCGGTGTCCCGCGCATTCTGAACCAGTTGTTCGATAGCCCCGGTGATATGGATATATCCGAGGTGCCACTTCCCGCCTTCCCGCCTTTTCGTCATTCCAGCTGCGCTCACCGCAGCGGGCTGATCTCCACCCGCATCGCCCGATCCACCGGCGTGATCTCCACCCGCACCGGCAGGCCCAGCGCAATCGTCTGCGCATTGGTGGCCGTGTGCTGCGTGACCTCGGTGCAGGTGTAGCGCGCGGCCCGCCCGCTGCGCCACACGGCCAGCGCCAGCGGCAGCATCCACTGGTCCGCCAGGTGCGGCCCCAGCGCGCCCTGGCTACGCTGGTATGTACGCACCTCGTCCGCCAGCCGCTTGGCCACCTGCTCGGCCGACAGGCTGCGCTCGCCCAGCTGGCAGAACACCTCGGTCACGTGCTCGTATTCCAGCGTGGCGATGAGCGCATTGCCCGGCCCTTCGTTTTGCCGCGTGGGCGGGTTGCGCAGCTGCCCCGCTTCGAACGTCCAGCCCATGCGTTGGCCCAGGGCCTCCAGTTCGCGGTGCGCAATGTTGCGCGCCAGGCCCGGCACCAGCGCTTCGCCATAAGCGTTGAGCAGCGCCCCGCGCTCCACCACGTCCACCGGTGTCAGCGGCTGTGCCGACGGCGTGATGTGCGCCACCAGCTCGCCGCCCCCGGCGGGGTAGAAGCCGCGCCGCTGCAATTGCAGGTCCAGCCCCACTCCCAGGCGCCGCACCAGGGGTGCAAACGACCGCTCCAGAAAGTCGAACGGCGGCGCCATCGGGTTGTGCGTGCCGCCTGATAGCTGCACACGGCTTTCGCCATTGGCCAGCATCAGGGCGGGCAGCACCGTCTGCAGCACCAGCAGGCAACTGCCCGCCGTCGCGATCTGAAACCGGTAGTCGCCCGCCTGCACCGCGCCGGGTGTGAACAGCAGCGTCTGCGAGCCCAGCTCGGCGCCGTCCGCCTGCCCGCCGCTCACGGCCACCGCAGCCTGCACGCAGGCCAGGTGCTGGCGCATCAGACCCGGCTTGGGCCGCCCCGCCCGGATGCGCGTGATGTGCAGCGGCCGGCCGGTGACCATGGAAAGCGCCAAGCCGGTGCGCAGGATCTGGCCGCCGCCCTCGCCGGTGGAGCCGTCGAGGGTGAGGGGCGATAGAGCGAGCTCCGTCATGGCGACACCTCCGCTGCCACACCCCCGGCGCGGTGGCTGTACCGCAGCACCGTGTCATGCAGCAGCACATCCAGCGCAGCATGCCCCGGCACGGGCAGCGGCTGCACAGGCTCGGCCGCGTTGCGTGCCAGCTCGGCCTCGATGAACGCGTGGATGCCGGGCCAGCGCGGGCTGGTGGCGGCCTCGCCGGCGCGCATTTTCACCTCCAGCAGGGCGTTGATCTCCGCGACCAGCGCGGCGTCGGCCACCGGGTCCAGCGTGTGCTGGGCCAGCTCGGCAAAGCGCATGGGCGGCACGCCGGGGCGTGTGCGGATCCAGCGCGCAGCCAGCAGCGGGCGCAGCACGTACAGGTACTTTTTGTAGCGCACCTCGTCGGCCTGCAGATGCTCGCGAAAGTTCTTCTTGGCCATGGAGCTGTAGTGGTGCCATCCCTTGGCGTTGGAGAAGACGTTCTCTGCCAGCGCGCGGAACGGCGCCATGGTGGCCGCCTCTTCGCGGTAGACGATGGGCGAGCGCAGCCACTCCAGCAGCGTGGGGTTGGACTCGCGCAGCAGCCCCAGCGCCTTGCGCAGGTCCCAGCCGTTGATGTCCAGGTCGCCACTGATCGGCACCTCGATCACATCGCGGCCGGGTGCCACTGTGAGGTACCAGGGCAGCCGGTGCACGTAGATGAAGCGCACGTCGTAGTCGCTGTCGGGCGATGCAAAGCCCCAGCCGCGGCTGCCGGACTCGCAGGCGAAGAGGATGGTCACGTCGTGCGTGGCTTCGATGCGCTGCAGTTCCTGCATGACTTGCGCGCGCATGTGCGGCTCCACCGGGTGGGCGGAACGGAGCATTTCTGTTTGTTGTTCTTCTTGCGTATGCATAAAAAATGGCTGGAGCGCTGGATGGATAAGCGTTAGCAGCTATAAAAAATGTAGTAATTTCTGCAATCCTGCGCAACTGGCGCGGCCCGGGCGAGAGATGCCAAGCAAGGGCCGCCCCGCAGCGAGGGCGTCGTCCCCCTGGAGGGAAGCCGCGAAGCGGCTCAGGGGGCTACCCCTTCACGCACACCACCTGCTTGAGCGTATACACCACCTCCACCAGGTCTTCCTGCGCTGCCATCACCGCGTCGATGTTCTTGTACGCCATCGGGATCTCGTCGATCACGTCGGCGTCCTTGCGGCATTCCACGCCTTCGGTCGCTTTGATCTGGTCTTCGACCGTGTACATCTTCTTGGCCTTGGTACGGCTCATGGTGCGGCCCGCGCCGTGGCTGCAGCTGTTGAAGCTCTCGGGGTTGCCTTTTCCGCGCACGATGAAGCTCTTGGCCCCCATGCTCCCCGGGATGATCCCCAGCTTGCCTTGCTCGGCACTCACCGCGCCCTTGCGGGTCACGAACACGTCCTGCCCGAAGTGCGTTTCGCGCTGCACGTAGTTGTGGTGGCAGTTCACCGCTTCCACGTGCGTCTCGAACGGCTTGGTGATCACTTTTCGCAGCGCGGCGATCACGCGGCCCATCATCACCTCGCGGTTGGCGGCGGCGAACTTCTGCGCCCACCCCACGGCCTTCACGTAGTCGCCGAAGTACTGCGCGCCTTCCTCGAAGTACGCCAGGTCTTTGTCGGGCAGATTGCGCTGGTTCATCTCGGCGTCCTTCTTGGCCAGCTCGATGAAGTGGGTGCCGATGGCGTTCCCCACACCGCGCGAACCGGAGTGCAGCATCACCCACACGGACTGGTGTTCGTCCAGGCAGATCTCGATGAAGTGGTTACCCGTTCCGAGCGTTCCCAGGTGCTTGTAGTTGTTGGTCTTCTCAATGCGCGGGTGCGCTTCGCAGATTTCCTTGAACTCGTCCACCAGCGCCGACCAGGCGCGGTCGGTTTCGGCAGGCGGGGTATCCCAGCTTCCTTTATCGCGGCCGAAGTGCTTGGGCGTCATCCCTACCGGCACGGCGCGCTCGATGGCGGCACGCACGCCGGACAGGTTGTCGGGCAGGTCGCTGGCGGTCAGCGTGGTCTTGCACGCCATCATTCCGCAACCCAGGTCCACACCCACGGCGGCGGGGATGATGGCTTTGAGCGTCGGCACGACCGAGCCGATGGTGGCGCCGATCCCCAGGTGCACGTCGGGCATCACCGCCACGTGCTTGAACACGATGGGCAGGCGGGCGATGTTGCGCAGCTGGTTCTTGGCTTCTTCTTCCACGGGCACGCCGTTCGTCCACATCTTCACGGGGACGCCATTGGGTACTTCGAGTTGTTCGTAGTTGCTCATTTCGTTCTTTCGTCTTTGTCGTTCATTGAACCATTCCGCGCGCTGCGGCCTGGGCGTAGTTCTTCAGTTCGTCGTCGTTCTTCACTTGCCGTATGAATGCGTCCATGTGCGCCTGCAATTCCTGGGGGCGCTTCAGGCGCACACCCTCGTGACCGATCCCGTGCAATGCCGATTCCTGGGCAGCCCGGTAAGGCATCGCCAGCATCTCGCAGAACACCTGCCACATCGCGTCGCGCCATTCAGGGATGTCCTTGGCGTTCCAGAACGTGGGCCACACGTCAAACCACATGTAGCTCACGAAGTACAGGCGGTCGCTTCGGCTCCCGATGGGGCTCGGCCCGGTGTCCAGGCGCGGGCCGAGGCAGTCGCGCCACAAGGTGGGCAGGGCCCGCATCATGCGCATAGCGTCGGCCAGGGGCACGGACGGGTCGTTCACCATGTGCGGGATGTCGCCCGCGTTGTTGCTCATCACATGGTTCAGGCCCATACCCACGTGCTCGTCGCTGTAGGGCGCCAGGTCGGTGCCCGCATTGGCGAACAGCACGGTCTGGATGTGTGTCCATTGCAGCGGCGTGGCGTCGAACTCCGGCTCGTCGATCAGCCAGTACCACTCCTGCCCGCTCTTGTCGGGCACGGGGCGGTCGAAAAGGTAGCGCAATGCCGCGCTGTAGACCGCTGGATCCAGGTTGATCGACTCGCAACTCACGGGCGTCTCCTTACGGTTCGTGCGCCTTTCACGTGCGGTCAGTTTCTTTGCTTTCATCTCGATTTCTCTTTCTTCATGAGAATCAACGCATCTTCACGAGGCCATTCAGCACCTGGTCCAGGCCGCCAAACACCGAGATCTTGTCGATCCGCTCGGCCACCCGCTCCAGCGTCTCCAGCTCCTTCATGCGCAGGGCGACGGGGTTGTCCTCCATCACCTTGGCGGTGTTGAGCAGCGACCGCGTGGCAGCGGTTTCCTCGCGGCGGCGGATCACGTTGGCCTGGGCCTGCTTTTCCGCCTGCACCACCTGGGTCAGGATGGCTTTCATCTCGCCGGGCAGCACGATGTCCTTCACACCCACGCTCTCCAGTTGCATGCCGTAGGGCTGCAGCTTGGTGGCCAGGTGCGCGGTCACCACCTCGTCGATCACCGTCTTGTTCTCCAGCAGCTCGTCGAGCGTGCGGGTGCCCACGGCGGCGCGCAGCGCAAACTGCAGCTCGCGGTACAGGTAGTCGGCAGGCTTTTGCAGCTGGGCAAAGGCTTGCAGCACATCCGTGATGCGGTAGGTGGCCGACAGGTTCAGGCGCAGGCTCACCTTGTCGCGGGTCATGATGTCCTGGCCCGAGACCTCCACGGCCTGCAGGCGCAAATCCACCAGTTCCACGGCGATGGTGCGGCCATACTTCCAGAACGCGTAGGCACCGGCGGTCAGCAGGCGCTCGACCTTGCCGTCCAGCGTCAGCAGCGCGCACTGGCCTTCGGGCACCTGCACCTGCAGCACGCCGTTCAGGCCGGTCACTGCCCGTTGGCGCAGTGGCGTCTGCGTCAGGCGGGCGACCAGGTCGGCGGGCAGCTCGGCACCGTTGTGCAGGTTCACCACCTGCACGGCCACGTCCACCAGGCCCTTCCAGTACAGGCGGCGCGTGCCGGGCGGCAGGATTTCGACCAGCACGCCGTTCTCGCTGCGCAGGCCCGCTTCGCGCTCCGACAGGTTCACCTGCACGAAGTGCTCGGCCACCACGGCAGGCTCCTGCGCCATCAGGTAGTCGGCCAGGCCGTGCGTGAACGCGGGTTGCTCCAGGGCGAAGGTTTCCACGCGCAGCGTGTCCAGGCCGGCAAACAGCCAGTGCGTACCGCTCTGCAGCACGCGGTCGAAATCGCCATTGCGCAGCAGCAGGGCGCGTTCGTTCTTCTTGACGGTGATGCGTTGGATCTTGTTGTTCAGCATTTCTTTTTCTCCTTGTGGCGGTCCGCGTTGCGGAGTCCTCGTTCGTTCGTTCGTCTTCTCTTCTTCGTCGTCGTTGTCATGTCGGCTGCCGCACAGCGCAGGCAACACGACCCCAATCCCGATAGGGCGCCGTTACAGCGGCGGCGGGGCTCCAGGCAGTGCAGCCGCGGGCCTTGCAGTGCGCCGTGGTTGCTGCCCTGCAAGCAGGGCGGCAGCGTGGCTGGCTGCGGGCGCGGGCTGCACCGGGGTCTGGTGCAAACCGCCGCCGGCTGACGGAGTGCCTGCGGGGGCTGCCGTGCAGCAGCCTTTGCCTGCGCCCCGCGTCCGGCGGGTGGTCTTTCGACCGTTTCTTCAAAGCTCCGGCCTTGCGGCCGGAAGAATGGACAGGAGTCGAACCTGTGACAGACCCTTGCGGGTTGCTCTTCCTCTGAGCTACCAGTGGTGGCACGCCTGGAGTCGAACCAGACACGTCCTTTCGGAGTGGTCTCCACGACCGTGCCGTGACCAGACGCTGGCGAAGTGCGGCATGCAGGGGGTCGACGAGGGCCTTGAGGGCCCCTGGAACCTCGGCACCGGCAGGGCGAACTTGTGTCCTAACCCTGGCCTGTGAGCGGTCTGCGTTTGCGGCTGGTACTTATCTATTGCCAGATGCGTGCCAGCTTGTGAAATTACGGGTGAAAAATCGCAAGTCATTGATTCATATGAACTTTCTGACATGAAGAAAATTCTTTGTCACCATCAATTCGGTCAGAAGATAGAATTAAAGCTAGTCAATTAGCTAAACATGATGCACAAAGAAAAAGTGGTCATCGGCTTCCTGGGCACTCAGCTGGACGCAGGCAAGGGGGCAGGCCGCTGGGAGAAGTGGCGCCCCACGGTGTCGCTGGCCCAGCACGAGGATGTGGTCGTCAAGCGGATGGAGCTGCTCTACACCCCTCCTCACCATGAACTGGCCCACCAGGTGCGCACGGACATCCACACTGCGTCGCCTGAGACCACCGTCCACCTCGTGAAGCTCGACATCGCCGACCCGTGGGACTTCGGCGAGGTCTACGCCACGCTGTTCGACTGGACGCAGGGCTACCGCTTCGACACCGAGCGCGAGGCGTACTGGACGCACATCACCACCGGCACGCACGTCGCGCAGATCTGCCTGTTCCTGCTGGTGGAGTCGCGCCGCATCCCCGGTGTGCTGGCGCAGACATCACCGCCAAAGCGCCAGCAGATGGGCGACCCGGGCAGCTACGCGCTGATCGACTTGGACCTGTCGCGCTACGACGTGATCGCGCATCGCTTCGGCGCCGAGCAGCGCGATGCGCTCGACTTCCTCAAGAGTGGCATCGCCACGCGCAATGCGCGCTTCAACGCATTGATCGAAGAGGTCGAGCGCGTGGCGGTGCGCTCGCGCGCACCCATCCTGTTCACAGGGCCCACGGGGGCGGGCAAGTCGCACCTGGCGCGGCGCATGTTCGAGCTCAAGAAGGCCCGCCACCAGGTGGAGGGCGAATTCGTCGAAGTGAACTGCGCCACCCTGCATGGCGACGGCGCTGCCTCCACGCTGTTCGGCCACAAGAAGGGCGCCTTCACGGGCGCCGCGGCCGACCGCGCGGGCCTGCTGCGCACGGCGCACAAGGGCGTGCTTTTTCTCGACGAGATCGGCGAGTTGGGGCTGGACGAGCAGGCCATGCTGCTCAAGGCCGTGGAGGAAAAGCGCTTCTACCCCATGGGCAGCGACCGCGAGGTGAGCAGCGACTTTGAGCTGATTGCAGGCACCAACCGCGACCTGCGCACCGAGGTCGCGGCGGGGCGATTTCGCGAAGACCTGTACGCGCGCATCAACCTCTGGAGCTACCAGCTACCGGGCCTGGCCCAGCGGCCCGAAGATATCGAGCCCAACCTGGACCACCTGCTCGCGCGCACCGGGGCCGAGCTGGGCCGCATGGTGCGCCTGTCGGCCGAGGCGCGCGCGGCCTACCTGCGCTTTGCGCAGTCAAGCGACGCGCTGTGGAGCGGCAACTTCCGCGACCTGTCGGCCAGCGCCACGCGCCTGGCCACGCTGGCCGACAGCGGCCGCATCGGCCTGCCCCTGGTCGAGGCCGAGATCGCCCGCCTGCGCTGGCTGTGGCAGGCCGCCCGGGATGCGCGCGATGGCATGGCCCATGCAGGCGCTGGCACCGTCGGCCGCGACGACCTGGTGGAACTGCTGGGCGAGGAGGCGGTGGCTGCGCTGGACCTGTTCGACCAGTTGCAACTGGCCGCGGTGCTGCAGGTGTGCCGGCAGTCGCGCACCCTGTCGGATGCGGGACGGCAACTCTTCAACGCGTCGCGCACGCAGCGCACCGTGGTCAACGATGCGGACCGGCTGCGCAAGTTTCTGGCGCGGTTTGGGCTGGATTGGGAGCGTGTCAGCCGCACTGGATAAAGGCTGCGCGTTGCGCCACACGGGAGGTGGGATAATCCAGCCCGTGAAGCACGCCAGACCGCCGCTGGTGCAATCTGGGAAACCAGGCACTGGAGGAACGTCCGGACTGCACAGGACAGCGTAGCAGCTAACGGCTGCCCACCGTGAGGTGAGGATCAGAGCAACAGAGACGAGTCCGGGTGGAAACTACCTGCCGCGGAGTGTTCTGTGAGGCGCCAGCGCAAGCTGGCGAGAGGACAGCGAGAGCTGTCCGAACCCGGCGAAAGCCGGGTCCGAGCAGCCACCCCGAGCGGGCAAGCCCGCTCGGGGTGAAACGGGCAATCTCTACGCGCAGCAATACCAAGTAGGCCAGCGTTGATGTGGTTCCGCAGAGCTGGCGGGTAGGTAGCACCGAGCCGTGGTGGCGACACCCGGCCCAGATTAATGGCGGTCACACTGCGGGCAACCGTGGTGCACAGAATCCGGCTTATCGGCGTGCTTCACACTTTATTCCGACGACCCGGCACACCGGCAGCAGCGACAGCCGCAGCATCATCACGGGGTGATCACGCACTGCAGCGACGACGCCCGGGCCTTGCCTGCACCGACGGCGAACGAGATGGCCGCAGAGGCCACATCCTCACCCGCCGCGTGGCGAATGGTCACCGTACATTGCGCCGCCTTGCTGCAACTCCCCTCGATCACATTCGTGCCTGCATACAGGTACGCCATGCGCATGGCCAGCAGATCCTTGACCTTGGCTTTTCCAGCCTGGCCAAAATCGCCGTGGCACGAGGACGCTTTGGGAATGGTGTCGTTGGCAGCGGCAAGCAAGGCGCTCAAGGCCTTTTGCGTGGCGACCGGGTCCGCGGCGGCAGCGGCTGATGCACCGGCCGCGAACGCGGGCGCTGCCAAGGTGCAGCCGAGCCCGATGGCTGCTGCGCACAGCAGGCGCACACCGCGTTTCACGGTGCCACCCCGTAGTACAGGGAAATATCGGCGCCGGCGTAGCTGTTCTTGAACTTGCTGTGGAACGCCTCCACAGAGTTGTCGACCACGACCTTGTGCTGGCTGTTGGAGAAGTTGAACACCTTGCCGCCGTAGTGGATGCCGACGTGCTTTTGCGGCACGGGCCCCATCACGTTGTTCACCACGTTGGATGCGGACAGGACAAAGATCAAGAGCCCGTCGGTGATCGCGGGCTTGTCTTCCCATTTGCCCTTGAGGGCCAGCCGGTTGTAGAGCTCGTCGCAGCGGATGGACCCACCGGTCTTTTTGGTGGCGAACTTCATGTCGCCGCACAGCATGCCCAGTTTGATTCCCAGTGCGTGGCTTACAAAATGTGCGCAATGATTTTGCGTGGAGGCGTCGAATTTGTTGGAGCAGATGTCGGAGATCGGCTTGCCGACGAAGGCATTGAGTGCGGTGAGTGTCGTGCTCATGGGTGGTGGAGAGGGGATGGGTGAGCCCTGCCGGTCAGCAGGGCAATACACCGCCTGGGTTCCAATCCCTGCGTCTGCGAGGAATCTACCTCGTCCATGCAAGGCAGGCGGCTGCGAACCCGGCCATTCTCTGTATGCAGACGCCAATGGCTGTTACCTTGTGTTTGTTTGGGTAACAAATTCAGTGGTTTGTGCTGCCTCCATGGCGGGTTGCGGCATCGGAATGCCATCCAAACCGCATCGTCAGTTCATCCAGCTGTTGCGTCCAGCAACGCCGTGTCAGTCCTTGCCGCAGTGCGGTGCGTGGCCTTGTTCCAGCTCGGTGGCCCGGCGCACGGTGTCCGGGTGGCTGCTCAGCAGCGACCACACGGGGTGGGCCTCCAGCTCTGCGCGGGCCTGGCCCTTGGAGCTGGGTGCGGGGGCGCTGCCCGATGGTGCAGGAGCCGATGCCGCGGTATCTGCACCCTGGCCTGGGGTGGTCGCGGCGCTGCCTTTTTCCTGGGCTTTTGGCTTCTTGCTCTTTTTTTCTTCTTCTTCTTCCTCTTCGTCCCGCGCAATGGCCAGCAGCAGCTTGCCCATGGGCGCAGTGGGCAGGGCGGTGTGGCGCATGAGGGCAATGGCGTAGCAGTCGGCTTCGCGCTCGTGGCTGCGGCTGTAGGCCAGGCCGGTGAGCACCGATGCGCCGGTGGACACGATGCCCGACACGTCGCCCAGCGCCAGGCCCAAGCCCATGTTGAGCACGCCTTGTTCGACCACCATGCGGGTGGTGTGGCGGTGCACGACGTGGCCGATCTCGTGCGCCAGCACGCCCACCAGGGCGTCGTCGGGCAGGCCCTTCTCGGCCGCGGCCTTGACGATGCCGTCGGTCATCACGATCTTGCCGCCGGGCAGCGCGAACGCATTGGCGCCCATGCCCGCGCGGAACTCCAGCGACAGGGGCGGGCGGTAGTCGGGGTACCGGTGCAAGGTCTTCGGCGTCTGCTGCACCAGCGCGTCGAACCGCGCCTTGAGCTGGTCTTGCCGTTCCCGCGGAAGCTTGCTGGGCTTGAGGGTGCCGTCGTCCATCTGCCTGAGCACGTTCTCGGCCACGCTGGTTTCCCAGCCCACCGGCACGAAGCGGGTGAGCTGCGTGGCGGCCCAGGGCGTGCCGTAGCGGTAGAACAGCGTGAGGCCGATGGCCGCCGCCACCGTCACGCCCAGCAGCACGGGCCAGCGCGTCTGCATGCGCTGGGCGATGCCGGGGCGCTCGCCGGCGGCGGCCAGCGCGGCGCGCCAGTCGGCCACGGCGTCGATCTCGAGGCTGCCCTGGTCGCGCAGGTCCACCACCACGCGGGGCTGGGGCTTGTGCTCGTTCCAGGCCTCGGGCCAGCCCACGTCCTTCCAGGCAAAGACCACAGGCTCGGCACCGGGCTGCGAAAGCGGGTGCAGCACCAGCGACGGCCCGCGGGGCGTGGGCTGCAGGCTCACCATCACGGGCCGGGCCTTGCTGCTCAGCCCGTCGAACCAGCGTCCCTGCAGCAGGCGGGCCGGGGTCGTGGTGGGGTCACTCATCCGATGAGGTCCAGGCCGGCCGCGTCGGCCAGCGCATCGCCCAGGCCGCCCTGCTGCTGGCGCACCATGGTGCCGGCCACCTGCTCCACGCCGCCCTTGACGTGCAGGGTCACCGATTCGAGCTTCATGCGGTATTCGCTCACGCGGGCAAACGGGCGGTACAGGCCCAGCGTGAACAATGTCAGGAACATGTTCTTGATGCGCAGGCCCACGTAGCCGCCGCTTTTGAGGTGGCACTTGAAGCGGGCCACATGGCTCACGCCCGTGTTGTTCCACAGCAGCTGGAACATGCGGGCCTCGCGGTACGCGCGGGCCGGGGCCGACGCGAGGAACAGCAGCAGCATGCCGCCGATGATGGAGGCGAAGATGATCACGAACAGCCAGAAGCCCAGCTTGTCCGAGGTTGCCACCAGCAGCGCGATGGAGCTGCCCGCCAGCACCGCGATCAGCGTGGCGATGACCACCACGCACAGGATGAACACGGCCACCGTGGCCAGCCACACCTTCACGAAGTCCATGTACACCGGCTTCCAGCGGCCGCGTTCGGCGCCCACCTGGGCGCGCAGCACCAGCAGGCTCTTGTAGTTGTATTCCAGCCGGATGAAGCACAGCACCGTCAGCACCAGGCCCAGCGCCAGCAGGCCGCCCATGGCGGGGGTGAAGCTGGGCAGCGCCCGCTTGACGCCTTCTTCGGCTTCTTCCACCGCCTCCATGGCCTGGGCCAGTTCGGGCGACAGCATCTGCATGCCGAAGAACACGGCGAACCACACCAGGGCCAGCGCAAACATCGGCCAGCTGGCGATGTAGACCTCTTTCCAGCTGGCGGTGAACTGCAGGCGCAAACCGCGCCAGCGCGTGGCACCCAGGCGAAAGCGCATGGCGCTGCCCCAGATCAGCGGCGAGAGCAGCGCGCCCGTCAGCAAGAACACGCCCACGGCGGTATCCTGGCCGGTGTTGGCGGCGATGTTGTAGGCGATGGTGATCAGCGTCAGCAGCACAAAGCCCATCACCATCTTGCGCTGCTGCGCGGTGAATTCGAGCGGGCTGCCCGCCACCAGCGTGTGGCTGTAGAAGTACTGCGCAGTGCGCCGCCGCGCCCAGGGCGTGTAGATGCCCAGTGTGACAATGGACAGCAGCACGTTGACGATCCACACCCTGAAATACTCGCCACCGCTCCCGGTGAATTCGAGCGGGTACGCATCGATGTTCTGCGGCATGAAGGTCGACATCGGTCCCGCCGAGCCGCCGGTCTTGTTTTCGTTCATGAACTCACTCCCTCCTGAGTGGCAGGCAGTGTAGCAGCGAGGCATGGGTGCGAAATTCAAACAAAAATGGCCTCTACCGCTTGATAGGCAAACGCCAGTAGCTATATTTTTAATAGCATTGGTCGCCCACCACACGCCGTCCGCATAGGGCGCGCCCCCGCCAGCGCACCCGTGGACCTGGCTTCGCCAGGCCACGGGGTGCGTCCCCCTTGGCGGGAAGCGGCGCAGCCGCTCAGGGGGGCATCAGTTCTTCCCGTGGATCTGGCTTCGCCAAGCCACCGGGTGCGTCCCCCTCCGGGGGGAAGCCGCGCAGCGGCTCAGGGGGGCTAGAACTTCTCCCAGGGTTGCAGATACCGCCACTGCCCCTCGGGCACCTTGGCCAGCGGCACCCGGCCGATGCGGATGCGCTTGATCGCCACCACCGACAGGCCCACGGCCTCGCACATCGCCGGGATCTGCCCGGGCCGGATGCCCTTGAGCGCAAACCGCAGTTTTGTCTCGCTCTGCCAGCTCACCTTGATGGGCGGCAGCGGGCGGCCGTTGAAGGTGAGGCCGTGGCACAGGCGCTGCAGGCCGTTCGGGGCGATCTCGCCTTTCACCTCGACGATGCACTCCTGCTCCAGCGACTCGATGTCTTCGGCCAGCTTGCGCCCGATGCGCTTGTCCTGGGTGTAGACCACGAGCCCGCTGGCCTCAGTCGGCAGGGGGGTGAAGCATTCGAGCTGCCGGAAGTGCCGCTGCAGCACGCGGATGCCCGAGGCGTCTTCCGCCAGGTGCGACGCGACGCCCAGCAGCGTGGTGGCGGGCGTGGCTCCCTGGCTGCGGCTGCCGTGACTGCCGTGGCTGCCATGACTGCCTGATGGCGTGCCGTGGGCGCCGCCTCCGCCTCCGCCGCCGCCGGGCGCGCTCTGGCCCAGGCCCGCTTCAAATCCGGCGGGCTTGTGCAGCAGCAGCGTGACCGGCGTGAGTTCCAGCAGGCTGGCATCGGGGTCCACCGTCACGGCCTGGTCGGGGCGCACGCGGGCGCCGGGCGCTTCCACCACCTGGCCGTCCACGCTCACGAAGCCGCCCTCGATGAACTGCTCCGCCGTGCTGCGCGAGCAGTTGAGTTGGTCGGCCACGCGCTTGGCCAGGCGGATGTGGGAGGGGTCAGGGTTCTTGTCGGTCATACATCAAAGGTGAACATTCGCCGTGCGCGGGTCGAGGGTGTAGGTGGGTGATTGTCGGCGGTGCACTCCCCACGAGCGCGGCCTGTCGCCAGTGCCACCGTGGAACTGGCTCTGCCAGGGCACGGGTGGCGTCTCCCTGGGGGGAAGCGGCGCAGCCGCTCAGCGGGCTTCTTAACCTCCAGGCTGAAGGGACCGGATGCGTTCCACATGCGCCAGCAGCGACCGCTGCGCCACCGGCCACATGCGCGGCGGCACGTCGTCGTAGGCGTGGCGCACCCAGTCCTCCATGGTGCCCTCTGGCAGCGCCTGCATGGCCGCCATCACCTTGGCTTCGCGTGCGAGGCGGTGGGCCTTGAGCTTGGCGATGGCGCTGCGGGCCTGGCCCAGCACATAGCCGTGCGCGGGCAGGATGAACTCCACGCCGTGCTGCGCGCAGACCGCATCCAGCCGGTCGAGCGAGTCGAGGTAGTCGGCCATGTTGCCGTCCGGCGGGTCCACCACCGTGGTGCTGCCGTTCAGGATGTGGTCGCCGCTGAACAGCAGGGCGTCTTCCACCAGCAGCAGGCACAGGTGGTTGGCGGCATGGCCGGGCGTGTGGATCACCTGCAGGGTGTGGGTGACAGGGCCCTCTGCCGCTTGTCCTGCAAGCGTCAGCAGCTCATTGTTTTGTAGCACCCGGTCGGGCGTGAAGGCGCTGGCTGCGCGCGCCGTGGGCGCGGACGGCAGGCCCAGGATGGGCGGCGGCGCCTTGCCCGCCTGCACGCACAGCGCCTGCAGCGGCGCGGCGCCCGGCGAGTGGTCCGCGTGCGAATGCGTGCACACGATCATGCGGATGTCGCCACCCGCTGCGCGCCAGAGCGTGTCCAGGTGCTCCGGGTCTGCCGGGCCGGGGTCGATGGCGATGAACCCGGTGGCCGGGTCGCCCACCAGGTAGCTGTTGGTGCCGGGCCCGGTCATCACGCCGGGGTTGGGCGCGGTCAGGCGTTGCACGTTGCGCAGCAGCGGCACGGGCTGCGCGGTCTGCCAGTCGAGCGCGTGGACGATCTGCCCGTCGGGGCACACCAGCGCCAGCTCGCCGTAGGGCGTGTCGCTTTCCATGTAGCGCGCTTCCTTGCCGGCCAGGGTGCCGGCGCGCGGGCAGCTGGTCCACAGCGGCTGCTCGTCGGCCAGCGCATCGAACACGGCCTGCGTGGTGCCGAACTGCGCCAGCCGCTGCAGCGTGCGCACGGTCGGAAAGATCATGAAGAACTGCCCCGCCTCGTGCCGCGCGAGCGCATCGGCCGGGCGCACCCACACGGGCTCGAACTGCTCGGCCTCGTCGGCCACCGGCTCCTGGCCTTCTTCAGGCATGCGTGCCACGAGAAACGGTACGTCGAACCGGCGCGGCAGGTCGCGGTCGGTCGTCCAGTGCGCCAGCACGAACACGCTGTCGGCCGCGAGCCGCAGGCCGCGTGCGCTGCATTGCTGGGCGAAGGGCTGGTGGCGGTCGATGGCAGCGATGTCGGCGGCATCGGCCCAGCGGCCGTCGGCTGCGTGGCGCGCCAGCAGGACGCCCAGTTCTTCAAAGCTCTCGCGGATGGCGGCGATGGCCTGGGTGAGGTGCAGGTCGCTTTGTGTGGGGCGGCGGTCTGCGGCGGCGTGGGTGGTGGGGGCGGCGTCCAGTGCATCGATGCCGCCGCCGGGGAAGACGTATGCGCTGGGGGCGAAGCTGGCGCTGGCGGATCGGCGGGTCATGAGGACTTCGAGCCCGCTGTTGTTGCCTGTGGCGTCACGCAGCAGCAGCACGGTGGCGGCGGGGCGGGTGGCTACGGGCTCGCGGTGGGGGTGCAGTTGTTGGGTGGTGCGGGGCATCGGGGGATTATCGAGGGGGAGTGGGTTGGGTGTTCGTGTCTGTTTGGGGCCTGGGTTGTGAGGGGTGGGTTCTTGTTCCCTTGGCGTTAGGGTTGGGCCTGTTGAAACCTAAGGTGTTGCACCCTCGCCCGTTCGGGCTGAGGTTGTCGAAGCGTTTGTCCGTCATCGCTGTCCGTTCGGGTTGAGCTTGTCGAAACCTTGCCCTTCCGTAACCCCATCCGTTCGGGTTGAGCGTGTCGAAACCTGGGTGCTGCTCGCGGGCTCGCTGATTCGGCAGCATGCCTGTGTTGAGGGCGGGAGCCGGGGTGCGCGCCCGGCGGCGCGGTAACTTTCTTTCGCGTCGCCGAAAGAAAGTCACCAAAGAAAGGGCGACCCCAAGTCTGCGACCCCTTCGCGTTGCGAAGGGGCGACCTGCGTCGGGGCGGTTGCGGGGTGCGCCGTGGAACTCACTGCGCGCTGCGCGCTACGTTCAGACAACCACGGCGAGCTAGAGCACGAAGCATGGGCGCTCCGACGCCCATGCTCACCCCGCAACCGCCCCGCCGCAGGCGCAGCCACAGGGGGTGGGCAGCCAAACAGCCAACATCCGAACAGCCACACGGGCCATCGCGTTGCTCGGCCCCGACCGCGCAGGCGCTTCGCGCCGCGACCGCCAGGCCGAGCGCAGCGATGGCCCGTGTGGATGTTCTCTCCCCCATCCCTTCAGGATGCGCCGAGGAGCGCAGGGCGTGGGGTGAGCGTGTGCCGAAGGACACACGCATCGTGAACTGACTCGCTGCGGATGTTTGAGCGTAGCGCGGCAGCGCGCAGCGAGTTCCGCAGCGCACCCCACGACCGAGCACCGCAGGTTGCCCCACTCGCCCGCAGGGCGAGTGGGGACGCAGGCTGTAGGGTCGCCCTTTCTTTGGTGACTTTCTTTCGGCGACGCGAAAGAAAGTTACTCGCACGCCGGGCGACTCCCGGCCTCCGCACTCAACAAAGGCATGCTGCCCATCAGCGAGCCTGCGAGCAGCGCCCCGGTTTCGACAAGCTCAACCCGAACGGACGTGGACCGATGTGCCCTGGTTTCGACAAGCTCAACCCGAACGGATGTGGGTCGCTGCGCCCTGGTTTCGACAAGCTCAACCCGAACGGATGTGGGTCGCTGCGCCCTGGTTTCGACAAGCTCAACCCGAACGGACGTGGGTCGCTGCGCCCTGGTTTCGACAGGCTCAACCCGAACGGACGTGGGTCGCTGCGCCCTGGCTTCGATAGGCTCAACCCGAACGGCTGTGAGTGAAGTGCCTCCGCCCAGAAAAAAAGTGATGGAAGCACTCGAAGCCAGCCTCACTCAATGCCCCACAGGCACCGCCCCACCACCCCGCACCGGTATCCCACTGCGCCTGTCCAGCACACCGCTGTAATGCGTCAACCCCAGCGACACCAACACCACCACCGCCCCAATCCACGGCGTATGCATCAACCCCAGATGCGTCACGATCAACCCTCCGCCCCACGCCGCCCCCGCAATCCCCAGATTGAACGCCGCAATGTTCAGCCCCGACGCCACATCCACCGCCTGGGGTGTGAACCGCTCGGCCTGCTTGACCACATAAACCTGCAACCCCGGCACATTGCCGAATGCCACAGCACCCCACAACAGCACAGTGACCAAAGCCAGCCAGGGGTAGGGCGCGGTGAACTGCAGCAACAACAACACCGCAGCCAGCAGCGCAAAGATGATGCGCAGCGCGGGGATGGGCCCCAGCCGGTCGGCCAGGCGGCCGCCCCAGATGTTGCCAACCGCCACCGACACGCCGTACACCAGCATCACCCAGCCCACGGCGCCCGCGCTGAAGCCCGAGATGTCCGTGAGGATGGGCGCGAGAAAAGTGAAGGGGATGAAGGTGCCGCCGTAGCCGACGGCCGTCTTGGCGTACACCAGCAGCAGGCGCGGCTCGGCCAGCACGCGGGCCTGTTGCAGCAGCGATGCGGGGGGTGTGTGCGCAATGCCGCGCGGCACGAACCAGGCGCTGCCGATGAAGGCCACCACGCCCAGCGCCGCCACGGCCAGGAAGGTTTCGCGCCAGCCAAAATGCTGGCCGATGAAGGTGCCCAGCGGCACGCCGGTGACCAGCGCCACGGTGAGGCCGGTGAACATGATGGCGATGGCGCTCGCGGCCTTCTCGCGCGGCACGAGGCCGGTGGCGATGGTCGAGCCGATCGAGAAGAACACGCCGTGCGCCAGGCCGGTGAGGATGCGCGCGGCTACCAGCGTCTCGTAGCTCGGGGCCTGCCAGGCCAGCAGGTTGCCGGCGGTGAACAGAGCCATCAGCGACAGCAGCAGTGCCTTGCGCGGCACGCGGCCGGTGAGGGCGGTGAGCACGGGCGCGCCGACCGCCACGCCCAGGGCGTACAGGCTGACCAGCAGGCCTGCAGACGGGATGCTGATGGCCAGGTCGGCTGCCACGGTGGGCAGCAGGCCGACGATCACGAACTCGGTCGTGCCGATGGCGAATGCGCTGAGCGTCAGCGCGAGCAAGGCAATGGGCATGGAAGAACACTCCTGGTAGGCAATGGGTCAATGCCTGGAGTGTGGGTGCTTGTCCTTTGCAGAAAAAGACGGTTATCGGCAGAAGATACTTGCTGCCAAATCAATAATGGCGGGTTGTCTGAACCGAGGCGCATTCCATGAAAACCACGCTCGAAGAGCTGCAGGCCTTTGTCGCCGTCGTGGACGGCGGCTCGATCACCGCGGCCGCCGACCGCCTGGACCAGACGGTCTCGGGCATCAGCCGGGCGCTGGCACGGCTGGAGAAAAAGCTCGACACCACGCTGCTGCGCCGCACCACCCGCCGCACCGAACTCACGGAGGAGGGCCAGGCCTTTCTGCAGCGAACGCGCGCCATCCTCGCGTCCATCGAAGACGCCGAAGAGCACATGGCCGCGCGCCGCCAGCAGCCCGCGGGGCGGCTGCGCGTGAATGCGGCCACGCCGTTCATGCTGCACGCCGTCGTGCCGCTGGTGCCGGCGTTTCGCAGCGCCTACCCGCAGATCATGCTGGAGCTCGACACGGACGAGGGTTATATCGACCTGCTGGAGCGGCGCACCGACGTGGCGATCCGCATCGGCCAGCTGCAGGACTCGACCCTGCACGCGCGCCCGCTGTGCACCACGCGCCTGCGGGTGCTGGCCAGCCCCGAGTACCTGGCGCGCGCGGGCAGGCCCAAGAGCGTGGGGGACTTGGCGGGGCACACGCTGCTGGGCTTCAACCAGCCCGAATCGCTCAACCGCTGGCCGCTGCGGGGCGCGCACGGGGACCAGTGGCCCATCGTGCCCCGCCTCACCGCGTCGAGCGGCGAAACCCTGCGCCAGCTGGCGCTCGCGCATGAGGGGCTGGTGTGCCTGTCGGACTTCATGACCGCAGGCGACCGCGACGGCGGCCGCCTGGTGCAGGTGCTGGCGCGCGACACGGTGGAGGTGCGCCAGCCCATCAACGCGGTGTACTACCGCAACACGCAACTGGCCGCGCGCATCGCGTGTTTTCTGGACTTTCTGCAAGAGCGCATGGGCTGACGCGGCAGCCCATGCACTGCGCCGGCCGGGCTCAGCCGCGCGCCGGAATGTTCAGGCCCTTGGCCACGGCCGGGCGCTTCACGAACGCTGCCAGCACGCGCTCGATCTCCTTGAACTGGCCGAACTCCACCAGGTCGCCCGCGCCGTAGAAGCCCACCAGGTTGCGCACCCACGGCAGGATGGCGATGTCGGCGATGGTGTAGGTGTCGCCCATCACCCACTGGCGGCCCTTGAGGCGCTCGTCCAGCACCTTCAAGAGGCGCTTCGATTCCGCCACGTAGCGGTCGCGCGGGCGCTTGTCTTCATAGTCCTTGCCGGCGAATTTGTGGAAGAAGCCGAGCTGGCCGAACATGGGGCCCAGGCCGCCCATCTGCCACATCACCCACTGCAGGGTCTCGTAGCGGCCCGCGGTGTCCTCTGGCATCAAATGGCCGGTCTTGCTGGCCAGGTACACCAGGATGGCGCCGGACTCGAACAGCGCCAGGGGCTGGCCGTCCGGCCCGTTCGGGTCCAGGATGGCGGGGATCTTGTTGTTGGGGTTGAGCGACAGGAACTCGGGCGAGGTCTGGTCGTTGGTCTCGAAGCTCACCAGGTGCGGCTCGTAGGGCAGGCCCAGCTCTTCGAGCGCGATCGACACCTTCACGCCGTTGGGCGTGGGCAGCGAGTACAGCTGAATGCGCTCCGGGTGCTGCGCGGGCCATTTGCGGGTGATGGTGAAGGCGGAGAGATCGGGCTGGGCCATGCTGGAAGATCCTTCGAAGTGGTGGCGGTAGCGGCCACGCGGGCCGGAAAAAAGCGCAAGCCTAAACCGGAGTGCGAATCGGTGCACGCCAGGGGCTTGCGCCCTGGGTGCGCCGCACGGCAGCCCGGCGCTGCGGTGCGTGCGATGGGGTGCGCCATGGCGGGCAACCCGGTCCTGCGACGATAATCCCGGGGATGCAGATTCGCTTCACCAAGATGCAGGGCGCGGGCAACGATTTCGTCGTGCTCGACGAGACCCAGGGCCGCCTGGGCCTGTCCACCGCCCAGTACCGCTTTCTGGCGGACCGCCACTTCGGTGTGGGCGCCGACCAGATCCTGACCGTGCGGCCATCGCCCGGCGAGGGCATTGACTTCGAATACGTGATCCACAACGCCGACGGCGGCGAGGTCGAGCAGTGCGGCAACGGCGCCCGGTGCTTTGCGCGCTTCGTGCACGACAAGGGCCTGACGGGCCGCGACACCATCCGCGTGCAAACCAAAAGCGGCGTGATCGCCCCCCGCCTCACGCCCGACGGCCGCGTGACGGTGGACATGGGCCGCCCCGAGTTCGAGCCGGCCAAGGTGCCGTTCGACCCCGCCGGCCTCACGCCCGTGGACCAGGGTTCGGGGCAAAAATGGCCGCTGTCGCTCGATGGGCAATCGCAAGCAGCTCCTATATTTGTAGCGGTGGCCTCCATGGGCAACCCGCATGCCGTGCAGCTGGTGGACAACGTGGACACGGCGCCCGTCGCGCAGACCGGCCCGCTCATCGAACACCACGCGCGCTTTCCGCAGCGCGTGAACGCCGGCTACCTGCAGGTCGTGGACCGCAGCCATGTGCGGCTGCGCGTGTTCGAGCGCGGCGTGGGCGAGACCCTGGCCTGCGGCACCGGCGCCTGCGCGGCCGTGGCCTCGGGCATCCGCCTGGGCCTGCTGGACGCCGAAGTGCAGGTCGAGACCCGCGGCGGGACGCTCACCATCGCCTGGAGCGGCCAGGCGGCCGATTCCGTTTTCATGACCGGCCCGGCCACCACGGTGTTCGAAGGCCAGATCGACATTCCCGACACCCTCCTATGACGACGTCCCACATCCCACCGATCACCGAAGACGACATCGCCCAGTTCCTCACCAACACGCCGGGCTTCTTCGAGCGCCACGCGGAGGTACTGGCCAGCGTGCAGATCACCAGCCCCCACGGCGCCCGTGCCGTGAGCCTGCAGGAGCGCCAGGCTGAGATGCTGCGCGAGAAGATCAAGGGCCTGGAGCAGCGCATCATGGAGATGGTGCGCAACAGCACCGAAAACGCCACCATCGCGCACAAGGTGCACCAGTGGACCAGCGCGCTGCTGGAGGTCAAGGACCCGTTCGACCTGCCCCAGGCCGTGGTGGACGGCTTGCGCACGCTGTTCGACGTGCCCCAGGCGGCGGTGCGCGTGTGGGACGTGGCCGGCCCGTACATCGATGCCGACTTCACCCAGGGCGCGAGCGAGGACGCGCGCGCGTTCGCCTCGTCGCTGACCATGCCGTTCTGCGGTCCCAACCTGGGCTTCGAGCCGGCCGGCTGGCTGTCGCAGGAGCCGGGCGAACCCGCCCAGTCGCTCGCGCTGCTGCCGCTGCGCGCGGGGGCCATCGACAGCGCCACGCCGGCGTTCGGCCTGCTGGTGCTGGGCTCGCCCGATGCGCACCGCTTTGACGCGACCATGGGCACGGACTTCCTGGCGCGCATGGCCGAGCTGGCCAGTGCGGCCCTGATCCGCTTGAAATGAGCTCCCCCCTGAGCCGCTCCGCGTCTTCCCCCCAAAGGGGGGACGCCACCCGTGGCCCGGCGAAGCCGGTTCCACGGTGGCGCTGGCGTGGGGGCGCGCCGGTTGCGGCCTTCGCGCGGGTGGTTTAGAGCTTCAAGGCTGCTGCCGTTCTGTTTGGCGTTACCACCATGTCCGACGCTCCGGCTGCCTTGCCATTGCCCGCCGACCCGCAGGTGCTGCGCTATCTGGAGCATGTGCGGGTGGAGAAGCGGCTGGCGGACCGCACGCTCACGCTGTACACGCTGGACCTTGCACGGCTGGCGCAGTTCGCGCACGGGGTGAATCTGCCGCTGCTGCAGCTGACGAGTGCGCACATCCGCCGCTTCGTGGCGCAGATGCACAGCGCGGGGCGCAGCGGGCGGGGGATTGCGCTCATTTTGTCGGGCTGGCGCGGGTTCTTCATCTGGGCCGGGCGCCAGGGCCTGATCGATCACAACCCGGTGCAGGACGTGCGTGCGCCCAAGGCGCCGAAGCCCCTGCCCAAGGCGCTGGGCGTGGACGACGCGGTGCGCCTGGCCGAGTTCGACAACACTGGCGCCGACCCGTGGCTGGAGGCGCGCGACGCGGCCATGGTCGAGCTGCTGTACGGCTGCGGCCTGCGCGTGGGCGAGCTGGCGGGGCTGGACGCGGTGCCCGGCCCCGACACCCAGCGCCTGGGCCGCGGCTGGGTGGACCTGCAGGCGGGCGAAGCCCATGTGTTCGGCAAGGGCAGCAAGCGCCGCAGCGTGCCCGTGGGCCGCGCCGCCACCCAGGCGTTGCAGGCCTGGCTGCAGCTGCGGGCCACGCCGTTTGGCGGCGAGGGTGCCGCGCGGCTCGACGCTGCGCTGTTCGTCGGCCAGCGTGGCGCCCGGCTCACGGCGCAGTCGATCTGGCTGCGCCTGCGCCAGCGCAGCCAGCAGGCGGGGCTGACCACGCCGGTGCACCCGCACATGCTGCGCCACTCGTTCGCCAGCCATTTGCTGCAAAGCAGCGGCGACCTGCGCGCGGTGCAGGAGCTGCTGGGGCACGCCAACATCACCACCACGCAGGTGTACACGCGGCTGGATTTTCAGCACCTGGCCAAGGTGTATGACGCGGCGCATCCTCGCGCTAGAAAAAAGTAGCGCCCCTGAGGCGCTGCGCGCCTTCCCCCGAGGGGGACGCACCCCCTGGCCTGGCAAAGCCAGCTCCACGGGTGCACTGGTGGGGGCGACGCGCGCTGCGGGCGTTGGTGGTTGCGGGGCCGGTGTCTGGCGCTGATCGGGCATGCCGGTGGGTCGGGGTGGTTCTCGTTGTCTGGGGTCATGGAACCAAGATGTGAGGCCGTGCATCCGAGCAGGGGGCGCTTGCTGTAGGGCGCCTTGGAGTGTTGTGCCATGTTGCTGAAATGGGTCAAATCGAACCGTGGGTTCATCGTGTTGCTGCTGTGCTTCGGCATTTTTCGCACGGCGGTGGCGGACTGGAATCCGATTCCTTCGGGGTCCATGCGGCCTACGCTGCTGGAGGGGGATGTGGTGTTCGTCAACCGGCTGGCCTATGACCTGAAGGTGCCGTTGACCGATGTGGTGGTGGCGCGGCTGGGGGATCCGGCGCGGGGGGATGTGGTCACGTTTTCGTCGCCGCTGGACGGAACGCGGCTCATCAAGCGCATTGCGGCGCTGCCGGGCGACACGGTGGAGATGCGCGACGAGGTGCTGTACCTCAACGGCCAGGCGGCGCGCTACGACGCGCCCGAGGCAGTGACGGAGCACCTGGCCGAGTTGGGCGCCGAAGTGCCCGCCACGCGCTGGACGGAGCACCTGGACGGCCACGAGCGGCGCGTGCAGTGGCTGCAGGGCGTGACGGCCCACAGCAGCTTCGGGCCGGTGACGGTGCCCGAGGGCCAGTACCTGGTGCTGGGCGACAACCGGGACAACAGCGCGGACTCCCGCTACATCGGCTTCGTGCCGCGGCACCTGCTCATCGGCCAGGCGCGGCGGGTGCTGGTGTCGGCCGACATCCTGGAGAACTGGGCGCCCCGCATCGGGCGCATCGGCCACCCGCTCTGACCCGGGTGGGCCGTCAGCAAGTGCAGGGCGGAACGGTCAGCGCCCTGCAGCACTGGCCGGCGGCGGGGCGCATTCACGCGACAATCGCCCCATCATGAAAACCCTTCGCCTTCGCCCTGGCAAAGAGCGCTCGCTCTTGCGCCGCCACCCCTGGATTTTTGAATCGGCCATCGCCAAAGGCGGCGCCGACAGCGGCGAGACCGTGCGCGTGGAGTCGCACGAGGGCCAGTTCCTGGCCTGGGCCGCGTTCAGCCCCAGCTCGCGCATCCGCGCACGGGTGTGGAGCTTCGACGAGGCGCAGCGCATCGATGCTCCTTTTTTCATAGCTTCTTGCGCGCGCTCCATCATTGCCAGAGCCCGTTTTGATGTGCAAAGCGACGGTGTGCGCCTGGTGCACGGCGAGTCCGACGGCCTGCCGGGCCTCATCGTGGACCGCTATGGCGACACCCTGGTCGCGCAGTTCACCAGCGCCGGGACCGAGCGCTGGAAAGCCGTGATCGCCGATGCCCTGCTGCGCGAGACGGGCCTGGCCAAGCTGTATGAACGCTCGGACGCCAGCGTGCGCGCGCTCGAGGGCCTCGAGCCCGCCACCGGCTGGCTGCGCGGCGGCCCCACGGGTACGCCGGGCGACGGCGAAGGCCCCCCGCTCGAGCTCACCATCCACGAACACCAGTGGAATTTGACGCTGAACATCGCCGAAGGCCACAAGACCGGCTTCTACCTGGACCAGCGCGACAGCCGCAAGCGCTTTGCCGACTACGCGCAGCGCCTGGGCTTCAAGGACGTGCTCAACTGCTTTTGCTACACCGGCGGCTTCAGCGTGGCCGCGCTCGCGGGCATGCGCGCCGGCGGCGCATCGGCGGACGGGCATGTGACGTCCATCGACTCGTCGGGCCCGGCCCTGGAGCGCGCGCGCGCCCATGTGGCGCTCAACGGGTTCGACCTGAACCACGCCAGCTTCATGGATGCGGACGTGAACGCCTCGCTGCGCCAGTTTCTCAAGGAAGGCCGGCGCTTCGATGCCATCGTGCTCGACCCGCCGAAGTTTGCGCCCACTGCGGCCCATGCCGAGCGCGCTGCACGCGCGTACAAGGACATCAACCGCCTGGCGCTGCAGTTGCTTTCGCCCGGCGGCGTGCTGTTCACCTTCTCGTGCTCGGGCGGCATCAGCGCCGACCTGTTCCACAAGATCGTCGCATCAGCGGGCGCCGATGCGGGCGTGGACGGCTTCATCCTGGAGCGTCTGGGCGGCGCGCCCGACCACCCGATGACCCTCGAATTCCCCGAAGGCGAGTACCTCAAGGGCCTGGTGGTGATGCGCAAGGGCTGAGCGCGGCAAGGGCTTGACAGCGTCGGTACACTGAAAACAACCCCTTGCGCCACGCACACCCGGCCCGCAGTGCCGGGCGCAGCGCATGGGTTCATCCCTTGAAGGACACACAACATGGCATTGATCCCCGTCACCATCCTCACCGGCTTCCTGGGCTCGGGCAAGACCACCTTGCTCAAGCGCCTGCTCTCCGAAGCCCACGGCCAGAAGATCGCCGTGATCGAGAACGAATTCGGCGAAGAGAACATCGACAACGACATCCTCGTGACCGAGTCCAAGGAGCAGATCGTGCAGATGAGCAACGGCTGCATCTGCTGCACCATCCGCGAAGACCTGCGCGAGACGCTGCAGCTGCTGGCCGCCAAGAAGCGCAAGAACCTGCTGGAGTTCGACCGCATCGTCATCGAGACCACCGGCGTGGCCGACCCCGGCCCCGTCGCGCAGACCTTCTTCATGGACGAGGAGATCGCCGAGACCTACCTCATCGACTCCATCATCACGCTGGTGGACGCCAAGCACGCGCCCCAGCAGCTCAACGACCGCCAGGAAGCGCGCCGCCAGGTGGGCTTTGCCGACCAGATCTTCTTGTCCAAGACCGATCTGGTCTCCCAGGAGGAGACCGACGCGCTGATCCATCGCTTGAAGCACATGAACCCCCGCGCACCCATCAAGGCCGTGCATTTCGGCGAGGTGCCCTTGAAGGAAGTGCTGGACCTGCGGGGCTTCAACCTCAATGCCAAGCTCGATATCGACCCCGAGTTCCTCAAGGAAGAGGGCGATGGTCATGACCACGGCCATGACCACCACGACCATGACCACGAGCACGGCGAGCACTGCAGCCACCCCTCGCACCAGCACGACCATGGGCACGGCCACCACCATCACCATGACGACGACGTGAAGAGTTTCGTCTTCCGCTCCGAGCGGCCGTTCGATCCGGCCAAGCTGGAGGATTTCCTGGGCGCCATCGTCAATATTTACGGCCCGCGCATGCTGCGCTACAAAGGGGTGCTTAATATGAAGGGCACTGAGCGCAAGGTGATCTTCCAGGGTGTGCACCAGCTCATGGGCAGCGACCTGGGCCCCCAGTGGGCCGAGGGCGAGCAGCGGTTGAGCAAGATGGTCTTCATCGGCATCGACCTGCCCAAGGACATCTTTCTGCAAGGGCTGGAGCAAAGCCTCGTTTGATCCATTCGTAGGACGGGGCGCCGATCCCGGCCCGATTTGTGTTGTATCCGCAACGTTTCCGTTTGCGTCAGCCCAGGTCGATACAATCGCGCCCCGGTAAAACCCCGGAAGGCTTGCCACCCGCCCCAAGCCGCGTTAGCGGTGCAAGGGCCCGCCCGTACAGCGAGGAGACCAGGAAGTGAAAGCCGATACCAGCAAACCCAAGGCCGCCACCAAGGCAGCGAAGCCCGCCGCCGCGGCCCAGCGCCCTGCAGCCCCTGCTGCGACCAAGGCTGCTGCCAAAGCCGCTCCGGCCAAGACCGCCGCTGCCGTCCCCAAGGCGGCCGCGGCCAAGGTAGCCAGTCCCGCAGTGGCAGCACCGGCGCCCGTTGCCGCCGCACCCGCACAGCCGGGGGGGGTACCCGCGCGCACGACCCGGCCTTCTTCCCGATTGGCCCAATTGACCGTACCATCCATGGCACAGACAGTGGCTTCCACCGCTGCCAAAGCCAGTTATCTACATACCATGCCCACGACTGCGCAAGCGCACCCCACTTTCACGGCTGCCAAAAAAGACCCCAAGCTGGCGAACAACTGGAAGACCAAGTCCGCCGCCGAGCTGACGGATGCCGAAGTCATGGCGATGCCGGACAGCGAGTACATGAACGACAAGCAGATGGCGTTCTTCCGCCTGAAGCTCGTTCAGCTCAAGCAGGACATCCACAACAGCGCTGGCGAGACCACCGAGCACCTGCGTGAAGACACCGTGGTGGTGCCCGACCCGGCCGACCGCGCGACCATCGAAGAAGAGCACGCCCTCGAGCTGCGCACCCGCGACCGCGAGCGCAAGCTGCTCAAGAAGATCGAGCAGTCCATCGCCCGCATCGACGCTGGCGACTACGGCTATTGCGACGAAACCGGCGAGCCCATCGGCGTCGGCCGCCTGATCGCACGCCCCACCGCCACGCTGTCGCTGGAGGCGCAGCAGCGCCGCGAACTCAAGCAGAAGATGTTCGGGGACTGATCGGGCGCTGGCCTGACGCTGATCATCGCTGCGCAATCTCTGTACCGGTACCCCTGAGTCATGAGCAAGGAAGAAACCACCCCCGGCGGCCTGCTATCGAAGGTGGTTCGGTTCGTGAAGAATCCCACGGTCAACTGGACGGAGCTCGACTCCATCCAGGACGATCGGGAAAGCCAGTACAGCAAGCAGATGCTCAAGGAGATGATCGAGCGCAAGCGCCGCAACGACTTCGTGCGGCGCCGCGAGTTCGATCAGCTGCGCAAGCTGCGCCAGCGCGAGGTGCTCCAGGGGCACCGCACGGAAGACCCCACCGCACGGCCCTCGTTCTTTCAGAGCAGCATGGCCTCGCCCGACGAGCGCGCCGTCACGCTCAAGAAGATCGACGAGATCGAAGCGCAGATGTCGCAGCAGTGGTGGAAGAGCAAGCAAGGCGCTGACGCTCCCACCCAGCCCGGCGTGATGCCCGAGTCGGGGGGCGAGACCGCCGACTCCGCGCACTCCCGGGCCTATGCACCCACCGCGCCGGGCAGCTTGCCCGCCCACCTGGAGACCAAGCCCGCCGTGCAGCCGCTGTTCGCAGACGACAGCATGGCCGTGGGTCGATTTGGAAGCATGGACGCGCAGATGGGTGGAAGCCCGGGCCCGCAGGAGGCATCCTTCAGCCCTGATGCGACCGCCGCTGCCACGCCAGCGCCGGCACCTGAACCGGAGGAATTTGTGCACGAACCCGATCTGGAAGAAGCCGCCATCCGGTTTGCCAATGGCGACCACGCCGGTGCAGAGGCGGGCCTCATGGATGTGCTGGCGCAGCACCGCGGGGATGCGCCTGCCGAGCAGCAGGAAATCTGGATGACGCTGTTCGACCTGTACCGCGCGACAGGGCAGCACGACCGCTTCGAGACCCTGGCCATCGACTACGCTGCGCAGTACAGCCGGTCGGCGCCGCTGTGGTTCTCGATCCCTGAGCAGTTGGGCATGGCACCCGCGTCGCCGGCGGCAGCCACTGCGGCGCCCGGCCTGCCGGCGCGCAAGGATTTCAGCTGGAATGCGCCAGCCGCGCTGGGCGTGTCGTCCGTGGCGGCCTTGCAGGCATCGCTCGCGCGGTCTGCCTCGCCGTGGACCTTGTCGTGGTCCCGCATCGTCTCCATCGACGACGCTGCCGTGCCGCTGCTGGCCGACCAGTTCAGCCTGTGGGCGGAGCGCGACGGCCAGCTGGTGTTTTCCGGTGTCGAAAAACTCAACGCCCTGCTGGACGCCAAGACCCAGTCGGGCGACCGAGCCACCAGCCCCGAATGGTGGCGCCTGCGCATGGCGGCGTTGCGGCTCATGGGCAAGCCCGACGAGTTCGAGCTGGTCGCGCTCGACTACTGCGTGACCTACGAAGTCTCGCCCCCGTCCTGGGTGTCGCCGCGCTGCGGTTACTCGGACAACGAGGGCGGGTCGTCGGGCGCCGCGCCGCTGGCGGCGGACAGCGACTTTGCAGCGTCGGACCTGGCGGGAGACCTCTCGGCACCTGCGCCGCTCGACAGCGCACCGGTCGCCGCGCTCACCGGCCATATCGAGGGTGATGCGGCGCCGCTGCTGGAGCCCTTCCAGGCGTTGATGAAGCCCGGTGCGCCATTCACCATCTCGTGCGACAAGCTCATCCGGATGGATTTCGCGGCGGCGGGCTCGGTGCTCAACTGGGCGGCCGAGCAGCAGGGCCTGGGCCATGTGGTGCAGTTCCACAACCTGCAGCGCCTGGTGGCGATCTTCTTCAACGTGATCGGCGTGAACGAGCACGCCTGGGTGATCCCCCGCAAGAACTGATCGGCACGGCGTCGCGCTGGGCGCGCGGCGCAGCGTGGTGTGACGTTGCGTTGCGTTGCGGATGCATGCAATGCGATCGTTGAGATCGCCGCAGGGCTTTGTCGGGGGTTGCTGGCACTGGATGCTGGTCCTGCATGGGCCGGCGCTGGGCCACGGCGGCTGTGCCTCGCGGCGCTTGAAAGCCGCGCCCGCGCCCCCATGTGCGGCAGCTATGGATTCTTCTCAAAACACCCCGGTGTTCCACGGCACCACCATCCTGAGCGTGCGGCGCCAGACCCCTGACGGCATCCAGGTCGCGATCGGCGGCGACGGCCAGGTCACCCTGGGCAACATCGTGGTCAAGGGCACGGCGCGCAAGGTGCGCAAGCTCTACCACGGCAAGGTGCTCGCGGGCTTTGCGGGCGCCACGGCCGATGCGTTCACCTTGTTCGAGCGCTTCGAGGCCAAGCTCGAAAAGCACCAGGGCCACCTGACGCGCGCGGCCATCGAGCTCACCAAGGACTGGCGCACCGACCGCGTGCTGCGCCGCCTGGAGGCCATGCTGGCGGTGGCCGACGCCAGTGCCTCGCTCATCATCACCGGCAACGGCGACGTGCTGGAGCCCGAGCAGGGCATCGTGGCCATCGGCTCCGGCGGCGCGTATGCGCACTCGGCCGCCAAGGCGCTGCTCAACCACACCGACCTGTCGGCCCAGGACATCGTCAAGAAGTCGCTGGAGATCGCGGGCGAGCTGTGCATCTACACCAACATGAATCACACCATCGAGACGCTGTGAGCGTTTGATGGCGGTTACTCTTAATTCGATAGCTGCTTGCGCTTGTCCAGAAAGCGGTAGCGGCTATTTTTGCTCAGAACTTTGAAGGCAGGCCCCGCATGTCCTCCATGACCCCCCAGGAAATCGTCTCCGAACTCGACCACCACATCGTGGGCCAGGCCAGCGCCAAGCGCGCGGTGGCCATCGCGCTGCGCAACCGCTGGCGCCGCCAGCAGGTCGAAGGCAGCCTGCGCCACGAGATCACGCCCAAGAACATCCTCATGATCGGCCCCACGGGCGTGGGCAAGACCGAAATCGCGCGCCGCCTTGCCAGGCTGGCCGATGCGCCTTTCATCAAGGTCGAGGCCACCAAGTTCACCGAGGTGGGCTACGTGGGCAAGGACGTCGACTCCATCATCCGCGACCTGGCCGAGATGGCCGTCAAGCAGACGCGCGAGACCGAGACCAAAAAGGTGCGCGACCGCGCTGTCGACGCTGCCGAAGAGCGCATCCTCGACGTGCTGATCCCGCCCGCCCGCGCCGCTGTCGGCACCGAGCCAGCCGCCGACAACACCGCGCGGCAGGTGTTCCGCAAGAAGCTGCGCGAAGGCGCGCTCGACGACAAGGAGATCGAGATCGACGTGGCCGAGAACCGGCAGCCGCTCGAGATCATGGGCCCCCAGGGCATGGAAGAGATGACCGAGCAACTGCGCGGCATGTTCAGCTCCATGGGTCAGGACAAGCGCAAGACCCGCAAGCTCAAGATCGCCGAGGCGCTCAAGCTGCTGACCGACGAAGAGGCCGGCAAGCTCGTCAACGAGGAAGAGATCAAGGCCCGCGCGGTGGCCAATGCCGAGCAGAACGGCATCGTGTTCATCGACGAGATCGACAAGGTGGCCACCCGCCAGGAAACCAGCGGCGCCGACGTATCGCGCCAGGGCGTGCAGCGCGACCTGCTGCCGCTGGTGGAGGGCACCACCGTGACCACCAAGTACGGGATGATCAAGACCGACCACATCCTGTTCATCGCCTCCGGCGCATTCCACCTGTCCAAGCCCAGCGATCTGATTCCCGAGTTGCAGGGCCGCTTTCCGATCCGCGTCGAGCTGGAGTCGCTGTCGGTCCAGGACTTCGAGGCCATCCTCACGCAGACCCATGCATCGCTGGTCAAGCAGTACCAGGCGCTGCTGGCCACCGAAGGCGTCACGCTCGAATTCGCGCCCGAAGGCATCACGCGCCTGGCGCACATCGCTTTCGAAGTGAACGAGCGCACCGAGAACATCGGCGCCCGCCGCCTGGCCACGGTGATGGAGCGCCTGCTGGACGAGGTGAGCTTCGACGCCACGAAGCTGTCGGGCCAGACGATCACCGTCGACGCGGCCTATGTGGACACCCGCCTGCAGACCCTGAGCCAGGACGAGGACCTGTCGCGCTACATCCTGTGACGACACGGCAGAATCGGGCCGGGCTTGAGAGGTCACTTTCATAGCCCGCCGTAAGTTCTTATTTTTCAACGACTTTTAGCGTTCCGGTGGCTGCAGAGTCGCGTCTAAGTCGTTGATTTCATTACAAAAGTTTGGTGGACGCCCTCTTGTTCGGCGTGCTTTTCCTGCTACAGTGCAAAAAAGTGCAATTAAGTGGTGAAAAGTGCCCTCCAGGCCCCCGTTTGGGCCCTGAAGGATCTCAAGATTCCGAACTGGAAAATCCTCCGTGTTTCAAGGTGCCTCGTCGCTAAGTCTCGATGCGAAGGGTCGGCTGTCCGTGCCGACCCGGCATCGTGACGTGCTCGCGGCCACCGCAGCGGGCCAGCTCACGATCACCAAGCACCCCCACGGATGCCTGATGGTGTTCCCCCGCCCCGAGTGGGAGAAGTTTCGCGAGCGCATCGCCGAGCTGCCCATGTCGGCCCAGTGGTGGAAGCGCATCTTCCTGGGCAACGCCATGGACGTGGAGATGGACGGCACCGGCCGCGTGCTGGTCTCGCCCGAGCTGCGCCAGGCGGCCGGCATCTCCAAGGACACCATGCTGCTGGGCATGGGCAACCACTTCGAACTCTGGGACAAGGCCACGTACGACGAGCAGGAGGCCAAGGCCATGCAGGGTGACATGCCGGATGTCTTCAAGGACTTCTCCTTCTGACCATGACATCCCCTTCTCTTCTTCAACACACCACCGTCCTGCTGGACGAAGCCGTGGACGCGCTGCTGGGCGGCGCCGGGCCCGAGCCTGCGGGCACCTGGGTGGACGGCACCTTCGGGCGCGGAGGGCATTCGCGGCTCATCCTGCTGCGGCTGGGGCCCCAAGGGCGCCTTGTCGCGTTTGACAAGGACCTCGAAGCCATTGCCGAAGCAACGCGCATCACCGATGCGCGTTTTTCCATTCGGCACGAAGGTTTCAGCCACATCGCCGACCTGCCGGCCGGCAGCGCAGCGGGTGTGCTCATGGACCTGGGGGTGAGCTCGCCCCAGATCGACAGCCCGGAGCGGGGGTTCAGCTTCCGTTTCGACGGCCCGCTGGACATGCGCATGGACACCACGCGCGGCGAAAGCGTGGCCCAGTGGCTGGCCACTGCCGAGGTTCAACAGATTGCGGAGGTGATACGTGACTACGGTGAAGAACGGTTTGCTGGCCCCATTGCAAAGGCGATTGTTGCTCGGCGCGAAGAACGGGGCCCTCTTGCAACCACCGCCGAACTGGCCGATCTCGTGGCTGGCACGGTCAAAACCCGCGAGCCGGGCCAGAACCCTGCAACGCGCACATTTCAGGCTCTTCGGATTTTCATCAACGCTGAGCTTGAAGAACTGCAACAGGCGCTAGAAGCCACGCTGTCGGTGCTGCAGCCGGGCGGGCGCCTGGTGGTGATCAGCTTTCACTCGCTGGAAGACCGCATCGTCAAGCAGTTCATCGCCAAGCACTCCAAAGAGGTGTACGACCGCCGCGCGCCGTTTGCCGCGCCGCAGGCCATGAAGCTCGTGGCGCTGGACCGCATCAAGCCCAGCGCTGCCGAGGTGGCCGGCAACCCGCGCTCGCGCAGCGCGATCATGCGCGTGGCCGAGCGCACCGAGGTGGCATGACATGAGCCGCCCCCTGTGTCTTTGCGTGATGTCGGCCTTGCCAAAGGCGGTGTGCTCGCTGCCGGGCCAACTTGCGGCTGCTGCTGCCACGGCCGCTGCATGCATACGGTGCAGCTACTGACATGACACGCTTGAACATCGTCCTGCTGCTGGCAGTGCTGGCGAGCGCGATCTACCTGGTGCATACCCAGTACGAGTCGCGCCGGCTGTTCACCGAGCTCGACCGCGCCACGGTCGAGGCCCGCCGCCTGGAGACCGAGCACCAGCGCCTGCAGGTCGAAAAGCGCGCCCAGGCCACGCCGCTGCGCGTCGAGAAAATCGCGCGGGCGCAGCTCAACATGCGCACGGCCACGCCGGCCATCACGCAGTACGTGTCCGACCCGCAGGGTGTGGCGGCTGCCGCAGCAGCAGCAGCAGCGGCCGCTGCGCCGGGTGGCGCACCCGCACCGGTGCAAGGAGCGCAGCCATGAGCCGCAGCGTGGTCTACACCGCCAGCCCCCTGCTGGCCAGCAAGACGCCCGTCTGGCGCAGCAAGTTCATCGTGGCCATGATCGCCCTGGGCTTTGTGGCGCTCGCCGGGCGCGCCGCCTATGTGCAGGTGTTCGGCAACGCGTTCTTTCAGCGCCAGGGCGAGGTGCGTTTCGCGCGCACCCTGGAGCTGCCGGCCAACCGCGGCAAGATCCTGGACCGCAACGGCCTGATCCTCGCGTCCAGCGTGCCGGCGGCCAGCATCTGGGCCATCCCCGAAGACGTGGAGCAGGACAAGCCCGAGACGCGTGCCAAGCTCAAGCAGCTGGCCAAGCTGCTCGACATGCCGCTGGCCGAGCTGCAAAAGAAGCTGGCCGACGAAGACAAGACCTTCGTCTGGATCAAGCGCCAGCTCGACTGGGATGTGGGCCGCGAGATCGCGGCGCTCGACATCAAGGGCATCTACCAGCGCAAGGAATACAAGCGACAGTACCCCGAAGGCGAAGCCGCCGCCCACGTGGTGGGCTTCACCAACGTGGAAGACCACGGGCAGGAAGGCATGGAGCTGGCCTTCGACAAGGACCTGGCTGGCAAGGCCGGGTCGCGTCGCGTGATCAAGGACCGCCTGGGCCGCGTGGTCGAGGGCGTGGGCGAGACGGTGCAACCCGTCGACGGCAAGGACATGCAGCTGTCCATCGACAGCAAGGTGCAGTTCTTCGCGTACCAGAAGCTGCGCGACCAGGTCGCACTGCACAAGGCCAAGGCGGGCAGCGTGGTGGTGCTCGACGCCCACACCGGCGAGCTGCTGGCGCTGGCCAACTACCCGAGCTACGTGCCCGACAAGCGCCAGAACCTGACCGGCGAGCAACTGCGCAACCGCGCGCTCACCGACGTGTTCGAGCCCGGCTCTACCATGAAGCCCTTCACCATCGGCCTGGCCCTGGAGAGCGGGCGCGTGCGCCCCGAGACGCCGGTGGACACCAACCCCGGCCGCATCAACATCACCGGCTCCACCATCTCGGACACGCACAACTACGGCCTGCTCACGGTCGAAGGCGTGATCCAGAAGTCGAGCAACGTGGGCACCACCAAGATCGCCATGCAGATGCCCGCCCGCGAGATGTGGGAGACCTTTTCGGCCGCGGGCTTCGGCCAGAAGCCGCAGCTGCACTTCCCCGGCGTCGTGACCGGGCGCCTGCGGCCCTACAAGACCTGGCGCCCTGTCGAGCAGGCCACCATGTCCTACGGCTACGGCCTGTCGGCCAGCCTGTTCCAGATGGCGCGGTCGTACACCGTGTTCGCCAACGGCGGCCGCGTGATCCCGGCCACCATGTTCAAGACGTCCGAGCCTGCGCTGGGCGTGCCCGTGTTCTCCGAGCGCACGGCCGACCAGGTGCGCAAGATGCTGCAGATGGCCGCCGGCCCCGGCGGCACGGGCCAGAAGGCGCAGACCCTGGGCTACTCGGTGGGTGGCAAGTCCGGCACGGCGCGCAAGCAGGTCGGCAAGAACTACGCATCGGGCAAGTACCGCGCCTGGTTCACCGGCATGGCGCCCATCGACAAGCCGCGCATCATCGTGGCCGTGATGATCGACGAGCCCAGCAACGGCGTGTTCTACGGCGGTGCCGTGGCCGCGCCCGTGTTCAGCGAAGTGGTGCAGCAGACCCTGCGCATGATGGGCGTGCAGCCGGACATGGCCGTCAAGCCCCAGATCGTGGCCAACACGGTGGAGGAATCGCTATGACGGCAAGCACGCTGCCCCTGCTGGCCTCGGTGCACGACGCCGTGGCCTGGCTGCGCGAACGCGTCACCGGCACGCTGCAGACCGACAGCCGCCTGGTCCGCGCGGGCGATGGCTTCATCGCCTGGCCCGGCGCCGCCACCGATGGCCGCGCGCACATCGGCGACGCTTTGGCACGCGGTGCAGTGGCGTGCCTGGTGGAGCACGAAGGCGTCGAGGCCTTCCCGCTCGACGGCTGGCCGGTGGCCGCCCTGCACGGCCTCAAAGCCGCCACCGGGCTGATCGCGGCCGACTGGTTCGGCCACCCCACGCAGCGCCTCGACGTGCTGGCCGTGACCGGCACCAACGGCAAGACCAGCACCACCTGGTGGCTGGCCGAGGCCTTGAATGTGCTATCAAAAAATGAGCTGATTGCGCATGGCGGATGCGCGTTGGTGGGCACATTGGGCATCGGCGTGCCGCCTGCGCTTACCAGCACCGGCATGACCACGCCCGACCCGGTGCGGCTGCAGCACGCCTTCCAGCAGTTCACCGACGCGGGCCGCACGGCGTGCGCCATCGAGGCCTCGTCCATCGGCCTGGCCGAGCACCGCATGGCCGGCAGCCGCATCCGCGTGGCGCTGTTCACCAACTTCACGCAGGACCACCTGGACTACCACCCCAGCATGGCCGCCTACTGGCAGGCCAAGGGCATGCTCTTCGAGTGGCCCGGCCTGCAGGCGGCGGTGGTCAACATCGACGACCTGCGGGGCGCCGAGCTGTACGCATCGCTGGCAGACCGCATGCTGGACCTGTGGAGCGTGTCGATCTCCGGCCCCGCACGGCTGGCTGCACGCGACATCGGCATGGGCGACGGCGGCCTGCGCTTCACCGTGGCCGAGGGCGCGCACACGCATGTGCTGCAAACGCGCGTGATCGGGCTGTACAACGTCTCCAACCTGCTGGGGGTGCTGGCCGGCCTGCGGGCGCTGGGCGTGCCGCTGGAGCATGCGCTGTATGCCTGCGCCCAGCTCTCGCCGGTGCCCGGCCGCATGGAGCAGATCCACAGCCCCGGCCAGCCGCTGGTGGCCGTGGACTACGCGCACACGCCCGATGCGCTGGAAAAAGCCCTGCAGGCGCTGCGCCCCATTGCGGCCGAGCGCGGCGGGCAGCTGTGGTGCGTGTTCGGCTGCGGCGGCGACCGCGACGCGGCCAAGCGCCCGCTGATGGGCGCCGTGGCGCAGCACCAGGCCGACCATGTGGTCGTGACCAGCGACAACCCGCGCAGCGAAGACCCCGCCACCATCGTGCACCAGATCCTGCAAGGCACCATCGCCGGCCGCACCGTGCGCGCCGAGCCCGACCGCGCCGCCGCGATTGCCCTGGCCTTGGCCGAGGCCGCGCCGGCCGATGTGGTGCTGATCGCCGGCAAGGGCCACGAAGACACCCAGGAGACCGCGGGCGTGCGCGTGCCGTTCTCCGACAAGGCCCATGCACGCACTGCGCTGCAGGCCCGGGAGGCCCGCCCATGAGCGCCGCCACGATGCTGACCCTGCAGCAGGCCTTCGACCTCGTGCAGCCGCGCATTCCCGCCGCGCGCCTGGTGGGCGACGGCACCACGCCGCTGGCCCGCGTGCACACCGACACGCGCACGCTGCAGGCGGGCGATCTGTTCGTGGCTTTGAAGGGCGAGCGCTACGACGCCAATGCCTTCCTGGCCGATGCCCGTGCGGGTGGCGCTGCCGCGGCCATCGCCCACGGCGGCCTCGAAGCCGCCGGCCTCGCGGGCATCGAAGTGCCCGACAGCCTGGCTGCGCTCGGTGCGCTGGCCACCGGCTGGCGCGCGCAGTTCGGCCTGCCGCTCGTCGGCGCGACCGGCAGCAATGGCAAGACCACCGTGACGCAGATGATCGCGTCCATCCTGCGCGCCTGGAAGTGCGAGGCCGCGTTTGCCACGCAGGGCAATTTCAACAACGACATCGGCGTGCCGCTGATGCTGCTGCGCCTGCGCGCCGGCCACGCCGCCGCCGTGATCGAAATGGGGATGAACCACCCCGGCGAGATCGCGCTCCTGGCCGCCATGGCGCAGCCCACGGTGGCGCTGGTCAACAATGCCCAGCGCGAGCACCTGGAGTTCATGCACACCGTGGAGGCCGTGGCGCGCGAGAACGGCTCGGTGTTTGCCAGCCTGCCTGCCGATGGCGTGGCGGTGTTCCCGGCGGGCGATGCGTACAGCGGCCTGTGGCAATCGCTCGCGCAGGGCCGCCGCACCGTCACCTTTGGCGACGGCGGCGATGTGACCTGCCGCAGCGCGGCCTGGGAGCAGGGCGCCTGGGCTGTCACGATGGCCACGCCGCAAGGCGAAGTCGCCACGCAGCTGCACATCGCCGGGCGCCACAACGTGAGCAACGCCCTGGCCGCCGCCGCCTGCACCCTGTCGGCAGGCGCGCCCCTGGCCGCCATCGCGCAGGGGCTGGCCAGCTTCACGCCGGTCAAGGGCCGCTCGCGCGCCTTCAGCGTGCGCATCGCGGGCCGCGAAGTCACCGTGGTGGACGACACCTACAACGCCAACCCCGACTCCATGCGTGCCGCCATCGACGTGCTGGCCGAGCTGCCCGGCCCGCAACTGCTGGTGCTGGGCGACATGGGCGAGGTGGGCGACCAGGGGCCGCAGTTCCACGCCGAGGCCGGCGCGCACGCGCGCACGGCCGGCATCACCCGACTGTTCGCGCTGGGCGATCAATCGGTGCATGCCACCGCGTCGTACGGCCATGGCAACGGCGAAGGCGGCGAGGCACGTCATTTCAACGATAGGGGCGCGCTGCTCGATGCAGTGCGCCAGGCCCTGCCCACGGTGGGCAGTGTGCTGGTCAAGGGATCTCGATTCATGAAGATGGAACAGGTGGTGGAGGCGATCGCCTCTGCCGCACAAGTGCAGGACGACCCACAACAACAAGAGCGACAACCGCCCGCGCAGGTACTGGAGGGACACCATGGTGCAACGCAGTAAGAACGTGCGGGTCTTCAAGGCCGCCTCCAGCATCCCTGCGGTGCGGCAACCTGCCGGAGGTGTCGCATGCTGCTAGTGCTGTCCCAATGGCTGCAGGGCCTGTCGCCCGAGTTCGGCTTCTTCCGCGTGTTCCAGTACCTCACCTTCAGAGCGGTGATGGCGGCCATGACGGCGCTGCTCATCGGCCTGGTGGCGGGGCCCAAGGTGATCCGTGTGCTGACCTCGCTCAAGATCGGCCAGCCCATCCGCGGCTACGCCATGCAGTCGCACCTGTCCAAGAGCGGCACGCCCACCATGGGCGGCGTGCTGATCCTGCTGTCGATCGCGATCTCGACCCTGCTGTGGTTCGACCTGTCCAACCGCTTCGTCTGGATCGTGCTCATCGTCACGCTGGGCTTTGGCGCCATCGGCTGGGTGGATGACTGGCGCAAGGTGGTCAACAAGGACCCCGAGGGCATGCGCTCGCGCGAGAAGTACCTCTGGCAGTCGGTGATCGGCCTCACGGCCGCGCTGTACCTGGTGTTCAGCATTTCCGAGAGCTCCAACGCCAAGGTGTGGGAGCTGTTCGTCGGCTGGGTGCAGTCGGGCTTCTCGCTCGACCTGCCGCCCAAGGCGGGCCTGCAGCTGCCGTTCTTCAAGGAAGTGAGCTACCCGCTGGGCGTGCTGGGCTTCGTGATCCTGACCTACCTGGTCATCGTGGGTTCCAGCAACGCAGTGAACCTGACCGACGGCCTGGACGGCCTGGCGATCATGCCCGTGGTGATGGTGGGCTCGGCCCTGGGCGTGTTCGCCTATGTCACCGGCAGCTCGGTGTATTCCAAGTACCTGTTCTTCCCGCACATCCCCGGCTCGGGCGAGTTGCTGATCTTCTGCGCCGCCATGGCGGGTGCGGGCCTGGCCTTCCTGTGGTTCAACGCACACCCGGCCCAGGTCTTCATGGGCGACGTGGGCGCGCTGGCGCTGGGCGGCGCCCTGGGCACCATCGCCATCATCGTGCGGCAGGAAATCGTGCTGGCCATCATGGGCGGCATCTTCGTGGTCGAGGCGCTGTCGGTGATGCTGCAGGTGACCTGGTTCAAGTACACCAAGCGCCGCTACGGCGAAGGCCGGCGCCTGCTGAAGATGGCGCCGCTGCACCACCACTTCGAAAAGAGCGGCTGGAAGGAAACGCAGGTGGTCGTGCGCTTCTGGATCATCACCATGCTGCTGTGCCTTGTCGGCCTGTCGACCCTGAAACTGCGATGAACCCGGACGATCCCCTTATCCCCGCGACCACCGCCCCCTCGGCGGTGAAGCTGCCTCCCGACACGGATGCAGGCGGGGCCGTGCCTGCCGATCCGTCGGACGGCGCATCGACGGTGCCCGACGCGTCCGGTACATCCGGCACACCCGGCACATCCGGCAGTGCGCCTATGCAGTCCGTGGCCGACCCAGGGACATCGCCAGAGTCCATCGAACCCCAGCCCGAGGCAGAGACCCCTGCCACCGCTACCGGCGCCCGCGCGGCGGCCGCCGCCGCCGCAGCCTGGGACCCCGAAAAGCCCCCGGCCGTGTCCGCCGCCAAGGCCGCTGCCGACTTCGTCGCACAGATCTTTGCCGACGTGGCCGCTGCCGACGCCCCTGCGCAGCCGGAGCCTGCAGCGCCGCAAGACGATGCCGATGCCGATGCCGAACCGGTCGATGCGCCCACCGAACCCCTGGGCCCGCCCGGCCAGGGCATGACGCCGCTGCAGGGCCAGAACATCCTCATCCTGGGCCTGGGTGCCTCCGGCCTGGCCATGGCGCGCTGGTGCGTGCGCTGCGGCGCCGACGTCACCGTGGCCGACACGCGCGAAGCGCCGCCGCAACTCGCCACGCTGCGGCACGAGCTGCCCCTGGTGCGTTTTGTGGCCGGCGCCTTCGACGCGGCCCTGGTGGAGGGCCGGGGCCTGCACGCGGTCTACCGGTCGCCCGGCCTGAGCCCCGACACGGTTGCTCCTGTTTTTGTAGCTGCTCGCGCCATTGGACTGCCGGTGGGGGGCGAATTGAGCCTGTATGCCATGGCCCTGGCCACGCTGCGGGCGTCCCATGGCTACGCGCCGGCCGTGCTGGCCATCACCGGCACCAACGGCAAGACCACCGTCACGTCGCTCACCGGCCAGCTCGTGGAGCGCTCGGACAAGACCGTGGCCGTGGCCGGCAACATCGGCCCCACGCTGCTCGACACGCTGGCGGGCCACATCGACGCGGCCACGCTGCCCGACGTGTGGGTGCTGGAGCTGTCGAGCTTCCAGCTCGATGGCGTCACCGGTTTCGAGCCGACTGCGGCGGCTGTGCTCAACGTCACGCAGGACCACCTGGACTGGCATGGCGACATGGCCGCGTATGCCGCCGCCAAGGCCCGCATCTTCGGCGAGAAGGGCCTGATGATCCTGAACCGCGAGGACGCGGCGGTGATGCAGATGCTGCCGCCACCCATCAAGGTCAAGCTGCAAAAGCCCCAGGTGCGCGAGCACATCACCTTCGGCGCCGACATGCCCCAGCGCCCCGGCGACTTCGGCATCGAGGTCGTGAGCGGCATGCCCTGGCTGGTGCGCGCCATGGACGCCGACGAGACCCGCAAGCGCGGCCGCAACGAGGCCGCCGAAGACCTGCACATCCAGCGCCTGATGCCGGCCGACGCGCTGCGCATCCGGGGCCGCCACAACGCGGTGAACGCGCTGGCCGCGCTGGCCCTGGCATCGGCCGCGGGCTGCACGCTCGCGCCCCTGCTGTACGGGCTGCGCGAGTACCGCGGAGAGCCGCACCGCGTGGAGCCGGTGGCCATCATCCGCGACGTCGAATACTTTGACGACAGCAAGGGCACGAACGTGGGCGCCACCGTCGCTGCGTTGACCGGCCTGGGTGCGGAGCGCCGCATCGTCGTCATCCTGGGCGGCGACGGCAAGGGGCAGGACTTCTCGCCGCTGGCAGCGCCCGTGTCGCGCTACGCACGCGCCGTGGTGCTGATCGGGCGCGACGCGCCGCTGATCCGCGCCGCGCTGGCCGACAGCGGCGTGGCCCTGGTCGATGCAGAGACATTGCCCCAGGCCGTGGAGCTGGCCGCGCAGCGCGCACACGCAGGCGACGCCGTGCTGATGTCGCCCGCCTGTGCCAGCTTTGACATGTTCCGCGGCTACGAGCACCGGGCACAGGTGTTCTGCGACACCGTGTGCGCGCTGGCCGATGACGCGATGGGAGGTGTGGCATGAGCGCACCCGCCAGCAGCCTTTTGCAGCGCGTGACCGGCTGGTTCGGCGGCCTGCCGGGCAAGGCCGTGGACGTGTTGCCCGTGCGCGTGGGCGGCACCGACTACCGACCCCGCACCACCAGCACGCCCGCGAGCGTGCTCGGCTTCGACCAGGCCCTGCTGTGGGTGGTGGTGGCGCTGCTCGCATGGGGGCTGGTGATGGTGTATTCGGCCTCCATCGCCATGCCGGACAACCCGCGCTTTGCCAACTACGCCTCCACCCATTTCCTGACCCGCCACGTGATGTACCTGGTGGTGGGTTTTGTCGCCGCGCTGCTGGCGTTCCAGATCCCGATGGCCCTGTGGGAGCGCGTGGCGCCCTGGCTCTTCGTGGCGGCGCTGCTGCTGCTGGTGGCGGTGCTGATTCCGGGCGTGGGCAAGGTGGTCAATGGCGCGCGCCGCTGGCTGTCGCTCGGTCCCATCGGCTTTCAGCCGTCGGAGGTGGCCAAGTTCGCCGTCCTCATCTACGCGGCCGACTACATGGTCCGCAAGATGGAGGTGAAGGAGCGGTTCTTCCGCGCCGTGCTGCCCATGGGCGCCGCCGTGGCCATCGTGGGCGTGCTGCTGCTGGCCGAGCCCGACATGGGCGCCTTCATGGTGGTCGCCGTGATCGCCATGGGCATCCTGTTCCTGGGCGGCGTGAACGCCCGCATGTTCTTCCTGATCGCAGGCGTGCTGGTGTCGGCTTTCGGCATCATGATCGCCAGCTCGCCCTGGCGTCGCGAGCGCGTGTTCGCCTACCTCGACCCGTTCAGCGAAGAGCACGCATTGGGCAAGGGCTACCAGCTCTCGCACTCGCTGATCGCCATCGGGCGTGGCGAGATCTTCGGCGTGGGCCTGGGCGGCAGCGTCGAGAAGCTGCATTGGCTGCCCGAAGCCCACACCGACTTCCTGCTCGCCGTGATCGGCGAAGAGTTCGGCCTGGTGGGCGTGGTCATCCTCATCGTGCTGTTTCTGTGGATGACGCGCCGCATCATGCACATCGGCCGCCAGGCCATCGCCCTCGACCGCGTGTTCTCCGGCCTCGTCGCGCAGGGCGTGGCGATCTGGATCGGCTTCCAGGCCTTCATCAACATGGGCGTGAACCTGGGCGCACTGCCCACCAAGGGGCTCACGCTGCCGCTGATGAGTTTTGGCGGGTCGGCGATCTTGATGAACCTCGTGGCGCTGGCGGTGGTGATGCGGGTGGACTACGAGAACAAACTCCTCATGAGAGGGGGGCGCGTATGACGCAGAAGACCGCCCTCATCATGGCCGGCGGCACCGGCGGCCACATCTTTCCGGGCTTGGCCGTGGCGGAAGAACTGCGTGCGCGCGGCTGGCGCGTGCACTGGCTGGGCGCGCCGGGCAGCATGGAGTCGCGCATCGTGCCCACGCACGGCTTTGCACTCGAGCTCATCGATTTTTCGGGCGTGCGCGGCAAGGGCATCGTCACGCTGGCACTGCTGCCGCTGCGCCTGTTGCGCGCATTCGGCCAGGCACTGGCGGTGGTGCGCCGCGTCAAGCCCGACGTGGTGGTGGGCCTGGGCGGCTACATCACCTTTCCGGGCGGCATGATGGGCGTGCTGGCCGGCAAGCCGCTGGTGCTGCACGAGCAGAACTCGGTGGCCGGCATGGCCAACAAGGTGCTGGCGGGCGTGGCAGACCGTGTGTTCACCGCCTTCCCCAACGTGTTCCCCAAGGGCCAGTGGGTGGGCAACCCGCTGCGCACCGCCTTCACCAGCAAGCCCGCACCCGCCGAACGCTTTGCCGGGCGCACCGGGCCTTTGCGCCTGCTGGTGGTGGGCGGCAGCCTGGGCGCCCGTGCGCTCAACGAGATCGTGCCGCAGGCCGTGGCGCTGATGCCTGCGGACCAGCGCCCGGTGGTCATCCACCAGAGCGGCGCGACGCAGATCGACGCGCTGCGCGCCAACTATGCCGCAGCCGGCGTTGAGGCCGAATGCACGCCGTTCATCGACGACACCGCCAGCGCCTTTGCCGACGCCGACATCATCGTCTGCCGCGCGGGCGCGAGCACCGTGACCGAGATCGCGGCTGTGGGGGCTGCCGCACTGTTCGTGCCCTTCCCCTCGGCGGTGGACGACCACCAGACCACCAACGCCCAGTTCCTCGTGAATGCAGGCGGCGGGTGGCTCACCCAGCAGCGCGACCTGACGCCCGAAGGCCTGTCGCAGATGCTATTGAATATGGAGCGCTCCACGCTGGTAGATACAGCGGTGAAAGCCAAAAACATGCAAAAAATCAATGCCACCCGCGAAGTGGTGACCGCCTGCGAGGAGTTGGCATGAAGCACGCCATTCGCCACATCCACTTCGTCGGCCTGGGCGGCGCCGGCATGAGCGGCATCGCCGAGGTGCTGTTCAACCTGGGCTACCGCATCTCGGGCTCCGACCTGGCCGACAGCGCCACGCTGCGGCGCCTGGAGGGCCTGGGCATCAAGACCTGCCTGGGCCATGCCGCGGCGCACATCGACGGTGCGGATGCGGTGGTCACGTCCACGGCCGTGACGCCCGACAACCCCGAGGTGCTGGCCGCCCGCGAGAAGAAGATCCCGGTCGTGCCGCGCGCCCTGATGCTGGCCGAGCTGATGCGCCTGAAGCAAGGCATCGCCATTGCGGGCACGCACGGCAAGACAACGACCACCAGCCTGGTGACCAGCGTACTGGCCGAGGCGGGGCTCGACCCGACCTTCGTCATCGGTGGCAAGCTCAACAGCGCGGGCGCCAACGCCAAGCTGGGCAGCGGCGACTACATCGTGGTCGAGGCCGACGAGTCCGATGCGTCGTTCCTGAACCTGCTGCCGGTGATGGCCGTGGTGACCAACATCGACGCCGACCACATGGAGACCTACGGGCATGACTTCGGCCGGCTCAAGGGCGCGTTCGTCGACTTCCTGCACCGCATGCCGTTCTACGGCACGGCGGTGCTGTGCGTGGACAGCCCCGCGGTGCGCGAGATCATGCCCAGCGTGACCTGCCCGATCACCAGCTACGGCTTTTCGGAAGACGCCCAGGTGCGCGCCATCGATGTGCGCGCCGAGGCCGGGCAGATGCGCTTTACCGTGCAGCGGCGCAACGGCGTCACGCTGCCCGACCTGGAAGTGGTCCTCAACCTCGCGGGCGAGCACAACGTGCTCAACGCGCTGTCGGCCATCGCGATCGCGGTGGAGCTCAACATCCCCGACGAAGCCGTGCAGCGCGCGCTGGCGGGCTTCAAGGGCGTGGGCCGGCGCTTTCAGCACTACGGCGACATGCCCGCCAAGGGCGGCGGCACGTTCACCGTGATCGACGACTACGGCCACCACCCGGTGGAGATGGCGGCCACGCTGGCGGCTGCGCGCGGCGCCTTCCCCGGGCGGCGCCTGGTACTGGCCTTCCAGCCGCACCGCTACAGCCGCACGCGCGACTGCTTCGAGGATTTCGTCAAGGTGATCGGCAACGCCGACGCCGTGCTGCTGACCGAGGTGTACGCCGCCGGCGAGGCACCCGTGGTCGCGGCCGACGGCCGCTCCCTGGCCCGTGCGCTGCGGGTGGCCGGCCGGGTGGAGCCGGTGTTCGTCGACAACGTGTCCGACCTGCCGCAGGCCATTGCCGACAACGCCCGGGCGGGCGATGTGGTGATGTGCATGGGCGCAGGCTCTATCGGGGCCGTGCCGGGCAAGGTGGTCGATTTGCTACAAAATAATGAGCTGAAGGCGCTGGAGGGGAGCGCGGTATGACTGTTTCTGAACTCAATATCGATGTGAAGGCCCTGGGCAAGGTCGCCGTGCTGATGGGCGGCGACTCCGCAGAGCGCGAGGTGTCCCTCATGTCCGGCAGCGGCGTGCTGCAGGCGCTGCGTTCCAGCGGCGTGGACGCGCATGCGTTCGACCCGGCGCAGAACCAGTTGAGCGATCTCAAGCGCGACGGCTACGCCCGCTGCTTCATCGCGCTGCATGGCCGCCACGGCGAGGACGGCACGGTGCAGGGCGCGCTGGAGCTGCTCGGCATTCCGTACACCGGCCCGGGTGTGATGGCCTCGGCCATTGCGATGGACAAGGTCATGACCAAGCGCGTGTGGACGGCCGAGGGCCTGCCCACGCCGCGCTACGTGTGGCTGGCACCGGACCGCCAGCAGCGCGAGGTGGTGCGCACGGTGCCCGACGAGCTGGGCCTGCCGCTGATCGTGAAGCCGCCGCGCGAGGGATCGTCGATCGGCGTGACCAAGGTGCGCGGCTACTCGGACATGCAGGAGGCCGTGCTGCTGTCGGCCCGCTACGACCCCGATGTGCTCTGCGAAGAATTCATCGACGGCGAAGAGGTGACCTGCCCCGTGCTGGGCCAGGGTGCCGATGCCGTGGTGCTGCCCGTGATCCGCATCGCGGCCCCGGATGGCGCCTACGACTACCAGAACAAGTATTTCACCGACGACGTGAAGTACCAGTGCCCGAGTGGCCTGCCCGAGGCCGAGGAGCGCGAGATCCAGCGCATCGTGCTGGAGGCCTACCGCACGCTCGGCTGCCGGGGCTGGGGCCGCGCCGACCTGATGATCCGCGCGAGCGACCGCAAGCCCTTCCTGCTGGAGATGAACACGTCGCCCGGCATGACGGGGCACTCGCTGGTCCCGATGTCTGCGCGTGCTGCGGGCATCAGCTATGAAGCGCTGTGCCTGCGCATCCTGGCAGACGCGGCGCTGGATACGCCCGCGCGCGCCGCACAAGGAGCCGCCCACCCATGACCTCCACCCTGCCGGCACCGCTGGACGTCAAGCTCATGAACTGGACCGCCTCGGCCCTGTTCGTGTGCCTGGCTGCGGGCGTGCTGGTGGCGGGGACGTGGTGGGTGCTGCGCTACCCCGGCTTTGCGGTGTCGCGCATCGTGGTGCAGGGCGACCTGGTGCACAACAACGCGGTCACGCTGCGGGCCAATGTGGCGCCGCACCTGGCCGGCAACTTTTTCACGGTGGACCTTCGCGCGGCCCGCGAGGCGTTCGAGCAAGTGCCCTGGGTGCGCCGCGCCGAGGTGCAGCGCGTGTACCCCGGCAGCCTGCATGTGCAGCTGCAGGAGCACGACGCGGTGGCGTACTGGGGGCCCGAGAGCGGCTCGGCGCTGGTCAACACGCAGGGCGAGGTGTTCGAGGCCAACGTGGGCGACGTGGAGCAGGAAGGCCTGCCGCGACTGCTGGGCCCGGCGGGCAGCTCCGCCGAGGTGCTGCAGATGCATGGCTTGCTGGCGCCGGTCTTCACGCCGCTGGGGATGGAGGTCGAGACGCTGGAGCTGACCGGCCGCGGCGGCTGGCGCGTGACGCTCGATAGCGGCGCAGTGGTCGAGCTCGGTGGCGGCACGCCCGCGGAGGTGGTGCAGCGCACCCAGCGGTTCACGCGCACGCTCACCCAGGTGGCGGCGCAGTACCACCGCCGCGTGGATGCGCTGGAGTCCGCGGACCTGCGGCACACCGGCGGGTACGCGCTGCGCATGCGCGGCGTGACCACGGTGGCGGCGGATGGTACAGGTGCACCGGCCGCGGGGCGCAGGAGGTAACGGCATGCAGCAACAGATCGAGGCGCGCAAGCGTACGGGCCAGGGTGTGGTGCCGACCGAGGGGCGGCCAGGCAGAACAGAGAAGGGCAGAGACTGATATGGCAAGAGAATACAAAGACGTTGTGGTGGGGCTCGATATCGGCACGGCCAAGGTCATGGCCGTGGTCGCCGAGGTGCTGCCCAATGGAGAGCTCAAGCTGGCAGGCCTGGGGGTGGCTCCGAGCAATGGCCTCAAGCGCGGCGTGGTGGTCAACATCGACGCCACCGTGCAGAGCATCCAGCAGGCCTTGAAAGAGGCCGAGCTGATGGCCGACTGCAAGATCCAGCGTGTGTACACCGGCATCACCGGCAGCCATATCCGCGGCCTCAACTCCAGCGGCATGGTGGCCGTCAAGGACAAGGAAGTCACCTCGGCCGACGTGGCGCGCGTGGTGGAGACGGCCAAGGCCATCAACATCAGCAGCGACCAGCGCCTGCTGCTGGTGGAGCCGCAGGAGTTCGTGATCGACGGGCAGGATGTGAAGGAGCCCATCGGCATGAGCGGCATCCGCCTCGAAGCCAAGATCCACATCGTGACCGGCGCCCAGAGCGCGGCCGAGAACATCATCAAGTGCGTGCGCCGCTGCGGCCTGGAGGTCGAGCAGCTCATGCTCAACCCGCTGGCCAGCAGCCAGGCGGTGCTGACCGACGACGAGCGCGAGCTGGGCGTGGTGGTGGTCGACATCGGCGCGGGCACGACCGACGTGGCGATCTTCACCGGCGGCGCGATCCGCCACACGGCGGTGATCCCGATCGCGGGCGACCTCATCACCAGCGACATCGCCATGGCGCTGCGCACGCCCACGAAGGACGCCGAGGACATCAAGGTCGAAAGCGGCTACGCCAAGCAGTTGCTGGCCGACCCCGAGGCGCAGGTGGAAGTGCCGGGCCTGGGCGACCGCAGCCCCCGCATGCTGAGCAAGCAGGCGCTGGCCGGCGTGATCGAGCCGCGGGTGGAAGAGATCTTCTCGCTCGTGCAGCAGGTGGTGCGCGAGTCGGGGTACGAAGAAGTGCTGTCGTCGGGCATCGTGCTCACCGGCGGTAGCTCGGTCATGCCCGGGATGATCGAGCTGGGTGAAGACATCTTCTTGAAGCCCGTTCGGCGTGGCATTCCGAAGTATTCCAGCGCTTTGTCTGACATGGTGGCACAGCCCAGAGCTGCTACCGTCATGGGCCTTCTGGAAGAGGCGCGTCTGGCACGCCTGCGCGGCTTCAAGGTGGCACAGAAAAGCGGTTCCATGAAGACGGCCTTTGGCCGCTTCAAGGACTTCATCGTGGGGAATTTCTGACCATGAAATTTCCTCTCTGGCTGGCGCGAGGCAGCCCGCACCGAATACCGCGTGGGCGATGGCGACGATGTACCGGACCGCCGCCCCCACTGCGCACGATGACATACCGAACAACCCATTGGCAGTCGCACACGAGATTGCAAACGAATTCAGTGAAAGAAACAGGAGCTCCAACATGACCATCGAAATGATCGAAGCCGAAGAATTCAACCAGGGCACCCAGATCAAGGTGATCGGGGTGGGCGGCGGCGGCAGCAACGCCGTCGAGCACATGATTGCCCGCAGCGTGCAGGGCGTGGAGTTTGTCTGCGCCAACACCGACGCGCAGGCATTGACCCGCAGCTCGGCCCACCGCCACATCCAGCTGGGCGGCAGCGGCCTGGGCGCCGGCAGCAAGCCCGACAAGGGCCGTGAAGCCGCCGAAGCCGCGGTGGACGACATCCGCCTGGCCATCGATGGCGCACACATGCTGTTCATCACCGCCGGCATGGGTGGCGGCACGGGCACGGGTGCTGCACCCGTGATTGCCCGCGTGGCCAAGGAAATGGGCATTCTCACCGTGGGCGTGGTCACCAAGCCGTTCGACTGGGAAGGCGGCCGCCGCATGACCAACGCCGACAACGGCCTGGCCGAGCTCGAAGCCAACGTGGATTCGCTGATCGTCGTGCTCAACGAGAAGCTGCTGGAAGTGCTGGGCGATGACATCACCCAGGACGAAGCCTTCGCCCATGCCAACGACGTGCTCAAGAACGCCGTGGGCGGCATTGCCGAAATCATCAACGAATACGGCCACGTGAACGTCGACTTCGAAGACGTGCGCACCGTGATGGGCGAGCCCGGCAAGGCCATGATGGGCACGGCCACCGCCAGCGGCCCGGACCGCGCCCGCATCGCTGCGGAACAGGCCGTGGCCTGCCCGCTGCTCGAAGGCATCGACCTGTCGGGCGCCAAGGGCGTGCTGGTGCTGGTGACGGCCGCGAAGGGCAGCCTCAAGCTGTCCGAATCGCGCCTGGCCATGAGCACCATCAATGCCTACGCTTCGCCCGACGCGCACGTGATCTACGGTGCCGCCTACGACGACAGCCTGGGCGACGAGATCCGCGTGACCGTGGTCGCCACCGGCCTGTCGCGCCCCAACGCGCGCCGCCAACCGATCTCGGTGGTGCAGGGCGGCCTGCGCACGGGCACGGACAACGTGGCCTACCAGATGCCGCTCACCGGCGCCGGCGTGATCGGCTCGGCCGTGGGCGTGCAGGGCGGCCATGCCGGCAGCACCCAGGCCGACTACGGCAGCATGTCGGTGCCCAGCGTGTGGCGCACCAACCGCACGCAGGCGGCAGCCCGGGTGGACGCGCTGTCGTCGGGTGGCATGGACGATCTGGAAATCCCGGCTTTCCTGCGTAAACAAGCAGATTGATTCGGTACTCCCCCCTGAGCGGCTACGCCGCTTCACCCCCTCTCTCGCTGCGCGGGAGGGGGGACGAAAACAGCGCGGCGGGGCGGCCCTTGCGCGGTGTCTCTGGCCTGGGTCGCGCCAGTTTTGGTCCGCCGTTGTCCGATTGAGCGGTCCTTTCGTCAGGCACCTCAAGCACAGCGTTCAGAGGCGTAGCTGTTAAACGTCCAATTGCGCAGTGACTCAACTTGCTCTCACTAACTGAATTGAACCAATCCGTTTCCTATCAAGGTCATAGGAAGCTGCGGATGGTTTTCGCGGGGTCGCCCCACTAAAATCCCCGGATGCTTCAGCAACGCACCCTCAAGACGATCACCCGCGCCGTGGGCGTGGGCCTGCACAGTGGTCAGAGGGTCGAGCTGACCCTGCGGCCTGCGCAGCCGGACACCGGGATCGTGTTCCGGCGGGTGGACCTGCCGCAGCCGGTGGACATTCCGATCCGCGCCGAGGCCGTGACCGACACCCGGCTGGCGTCCACCATCGCGGTGGGCAGCGCCAAGGTGCACACGGTGGAGCACCTGATGTCGGCCTGCGCGGGGCTGGGCATCGACAACCTGTACGTGGACATCACGGCCGAAGAGGTGCCCATCCTCGACGGTTCGTCGGCATCGTTCGTGTTCCTGCTGCAGAGCGCGGGCGTGGAACTGCAGAACGCTCCCAAGCGCTTCATCCGCGTGACCCGCCCGGTGGAGGTGCGCGAGGGCGAGGGCGCCAACACCAAGTGGGCGCGCCTCGCGCCGTACCACGGCTACAAGCTCAGCTTCGAGATCGACTTCGACCATCCGGCCGTGGACTCCACCGGCCAGCGTGTGGAGTTCGACATGGGCGCCGGCAACTACAGCCGCGACATCGCCCGCGCCCGCACTTTCGGCTTTACGCGCGACGTGGAGATGATGCGGTCCAACGGCCTGGCACTCGGTGGCGGTCTTGACAACGCCATCGTGATGGACGACTACAAGGTGCTCAACAGCGACGGGCTGCGCTACGACGACGAGTTCGTCAAACACAAGATCCTCGATGCCATGGGCGACCTGTACCTCATCGGCAAGCCGCTGCTGGCGGCGTACAGCGCGTTCCGCTCGGGCCACGGCATGAACAACCTGCTGCTGCGCGAGTTGCTGGCGCAGCGCGATGCCTGGGAAGTGGTGACCTTCGAGGCCGAGCGCCAGGCCCCTGGCGGCTTTGCGCAGCCGGCGCGAGCCTGGTGACCGTGGGTCTCGCTGGCCGGCGGACCGGCCCTGTTGCGCACTGCTGAAAGGCACGTCCCACCATGATCATCGTTCGCTGGCTCGCCATCTTCTTGCTTCTGGCAGCGGCTGTCTCTTTTGGCTTCTACGTGGGCACAGGCCAGGCGCACTACAAGCGCATCGGCCTGGCCATCCTGAAGTGGACGGTGATCGCTGCCGTGGTGTTTTTCGCAGTCGTGCTGATCGACCGGGTGACCTGACAGCTCCTGCCCTGTACCGCCGCAGTTTCCCCCGGCCCGCACAGTGGCCTATACTCGCGCCTGCTCCGGGGTGCACGTAGGGGCCTGCTTCGACAACGTCGAACAGGCTGCTGGGCGTGCTGAGACGGCGGACCTTACCGCCGGAACCGCGAACTTGATCTGGTTAGTACCAGCGTAAGAAGAGCTGCAGTCGGAATTTTCCGCACCTGCGTACCAACACCCCGCCCACCGGGCAGCGTTGGCGCGCAACGTGCGCACAGCGAGGGCCTGTCGGGCCTTGGCGGTGCGCCCGGGCACCCGCCAGGGTGCGTGCGGTCCATGCCGGCCTATTGCGGAGCACAGATCCATCCCAACGATAGGAATGTGCCCGCCATGAATGCCCCCGACAAGTTCGCCCACCTGCTCGCGCTCACCCGCGAACCCTTCCCCGCTTCCACCAAGAGCTACCTGACCGGCAGCCGCCCCGATGTCCGCGTGCCCGTGCGCGACATTGCGCTCACCAATGGCGAGCAGGTCAGCGTGTACGACACCTCCGGCCCTTACACCGACCCGACGGCGACCATCGACGTGCGCCAGGGCCTGGCCAGCGTGCGCGGTGGCTGGATCGCCGCGCGCGGCGACACCGAGCTGTACGACGGCCGCCAGCGTGTGGCGCTGGACGACGGCAGCAAGAGCGAAGACGCCGCGCGCCTGGCCCAACTGCGCACCGAAGCGGCCGCGCTGCAGCGCGCACCGCTGCGTGCCAAGAGCGGCGCCAACGTGACCCAGATGCACTACGCCAGGAAAGGCATCGTCACGCCCGAGATGGAATACGTGGCCCTGCGCGAGAACGGCAAGCGCGAGTGGATGGCCCAGTACATGCAGGACGCGGGCCGCGAGCAGCGCCTGATGGGCAACCCCATGGGCGCGAGCATCCCGAAGATCATCACCCCCGAATTCGTGCGCGATGAAGTAGCCCGGGGCCGCGCCATCATCCCCGCCAACATCAACCACCCCGAGGTCGAGCCCATGGCCATCGGGCGCAACTTCAAGGTCAAGATCAACGCCAACATCGGCAACTCGGCCGTCACCTCCAGCATCGAGGAAGAGGTCGAAAAGCTGGTGTGGGCGATCCGCTGGGGCGCCGACAACGTGATGGACCTGTCCACCGGCAAGAACATCCACACCACGCGCGACTGGATCGTGCGCAACTCGCCCGTGCCCATCGGCACGGTGCCCATCTACCAGGCGCTGGAGAAGGTGGGCGGCGTGGCCGAGGACCTGACCTGGGCGATCTTCCGCGACACGCTGATCGAGCAGGCCGAGCAGGGCGTGGACTACTTCACCATCCACGCGGGCGTGCGGCTGGCCTACATCCACCTCACCGCGCAGCGGCGCACGGGCATCGTCTCGCGCGGCGGCTCCATCATGGCCAAGTGGTGCATGGCACACCACCGCGAGAGCTTCCTGTACGAGCACTTCGAGGACATCTGCGACATCATGAAGGCGTACGACGTGTCGTTCAGCCTGGGCGACGGCCTGCGCCCCGGCTGCGCATCGGACGCCAACGACGAGGCCCAGTTCGCCGAGCTGCACACGCTGGGCGAACTGACCCAGGTGGCCTGGAAGCACGACGTGCAGACCATGATCGAAGGCCCCGGCCACGTGCCCATGCACATGATCCAGGCCAACATGACCGAGCAGCTCAAGACCTGCCACGAGGCGCCGTTCTACACCCTGGGCCCGCTGACCATCGACATCGCACCGGGCTACGACCACATCGCATCGGCCATCGGCGCGGCCATGATCGGCTGGATGGGCACGGCCATGCTGTGCTACGTGACGCCCAAGGAGCACCTGGGGCTGCCCGACCGCGATGACGTCAAGCAAGGGATCATCGCGTACAAGATCGCGGCGCATGCGGCCGATGTGGCCAAGGGCCACCCGGGCGCCCGGGCGCGCGACGATGCGCTGAGCCAAGCGCGGTTCGACTTCCGCTGGCAGGACCAGTTCAACCTGGGCCTGGACCCCGACACGGCCAAGGAATACCACGACGAGACGCTGCCGAAAGACAGCGCCAAGGTGGCGCATTTCTGCTCCATGTGCGGCCCCAAGTTCTGCTCCATGAAGATCACGCACGAGGTGCGCGAATTCGCCGCGCAAAAGGGCATGGCCGAGTCGGAAGCACTGGCCCGCGGCATGGAGACCAAGGCGGTGGAGTTCCAGCGCCAGGGCGGTCAGCTGTACGTGCCCATCGTGGCCGAAGGCGCGGCGCCAGGGCAGGGCAAGGCCTGACGACCCAGGCCCCTGGACACCAAGCGAAAGGACGCTCCATGCATCTTTTTTTGGTCGTCGTATCAGTAGGGGTGTTCCCGTAGATCGCATTCCCATTAGCCCGGCTACTGGCTCCAGGGTTTCCCTGCTGCGCCTGGGAAGCCGGGGCTTACCCTGTGCTTTTGACAGGCCCGCACAGCATATAGTCGCGCCCACGCCCGGCCCAGAAGGACGGGTGGTGGCGTGGCACCAAATTTGCTATGCTGGGTTGTCTGTTAAAAAATGTAAGGAAGAGCCATGAATGCTCTGGGCCGTTTTTCGATCCGCACCCGCCTGTACTTCGGAACCGTTTTTTCGCTGATGTTGCTGGTCGTCATTGGCGCCATGGGCTATGTGGCACTGGACCGCACGCGCGGCACGCTGCAGGTGCTGTTCTCGGAGCGGGTGCAGACGCTGACCGACATGTCCGAGCTGCGCACCACACTGGGTGATCTGCGCCGCACCGAAAAAGACATCATCATCAATTTCAACAACTCGGTCGAAGTCTCCGCACTGCGCGAGACCTGGGCCAAGACCCTCGCCGCCCTGCGCAAGAGCCTGGCCGATGTGCGCCAGGTGCAGTCCGGCGATGCAGCGTTTGTCGAGTCCATCGACAAGTCGCTGGCCGAGATCAAGCAGTACGAAACCGGCATCTCCCCCATCTTCGAGCAGATCGAACGCGCGCAACTCGACGGTGCGGGCGGTGGCGCCTACGCCGACCGTTTCAAGGTGCACATGGAAGCCACCGACAAGCTGTTCTCCAGCCTGGCCACGTCGGCCCGCACCCAGATGGACGAGGCCCGCGCGGGCGTGGAGTCGCGCGCCAAGGCCATGTCGGCGCTGATCGGCATCGGCCTGCTGCTGGGCCTGGCGGTGCTGATTCCGCTCACGTTCTTCAGCGTGCGCTCCATCACCAAGTCCCTGGGCCAGGCGCAGGAGCTGGCCGAGCGCATCGCCGGCGGCGACCTGTCGCGCGACGTGGTGGTGATGAACCACGACGAAGTGGGCCAGCTGGTGGTGTCCATGGGTCGCATGCAGGACGCGCTGCGCGGCCTGGTGCGCCAGGTGCAGGACTCGGCGGGCAACATCTCCACCGCCAGCTCCGAGATCGCCAGCGGCAACCACGACCTGAGCCACCGCACCGAGCAGACGGCGGCCAACCTGGAAGAGACTGCATCGTCGATGGAAATGCTGACCAGCACCGTGCAGCAAAGCGCGCAGTCGTCGCGCCAGGCCAGCGACTTCGCATCGTCTGCCGCCGAGGTGGCCGCACGCGGCGGCGCCGTGGTGTCGCAGGTGGTCACCACCATGGACCAGATCACCACCAGCTCGCGCAAGATCGCCGACATCACGGGCGTGATCGACTCCATCGCGTTCCAGACCAACATCCTGGCGCTGAACGCTGCGGTCGAGGCCGCACGGGCGGGCGAGCAGGGCCGAGGCTTTGCCGTGGTGGCCAGCGAAGTGCGCAGCCTGGCCCAGCGCAGTGCGGCGGCGGCCAAGGAGATCAAGGGCCTGATCGGCTCGTCGGTGGAGCGCGTAGAAGACGGCTCGCGCCTGGTGAGCCAGGCCGGCGCGACGATGACCGAGATCGTGAGCAGCGTGCGCCGCGTGTCCGACATCATTGCGGAGATCACCGCGTCGTCGGCCGAGCAGAGCGACAACATCGGCCAGATCAGCCAGTCCGTCACCCAGCTCGACCAGATGACGCAGCAGAACGCCGCGCTGGTGGAGCAGTCCACCGCCGCGTCGGAATCCCTGCGCGAGCAGGCCGTGCACCTGACCAGCGCCGTGCGGCAGTTCCGGCTGCAGGAAGGCGCCGCGGGGTCTTCGCCGGCGTTCGGTGCGCCTGGCGAGCCCTCGGCACCGGCGGTGGCCCAGGCACCGCGCCGGCCCGCGCTGCAGATTCGCTGACCCTGCACAGGGCACAGCCCACACGCAAAAGGCCGGGCGACCGGCCTTTTGCTTTTTGCTCAGGCCCTGTCGCGCAGGAGAATCAGCGGGCGCTGGACGCCGCAGCCGCACCGGTGGCGGCCGGCAGGGCGGTGGCGGGGTTCACGGGGGCAGCGCTGCCCGTGGCTGGCGGCACGGTGGCCGCAGACGAAGCCGCTGAAGCCGGCGCAGGCGCCGTCGCTGCCGGAGCCCGCGCAGGCGCAGTGGTCCACCGGTCGAACCACTGCAGGCGCCACGCAGCCACCCCCAGCGCCACCACCACCACGAGCGCCGCCGCGCTCCACCACAGCGGTGCCTTCGACTCCGCAAACGGGTCCTGCAGCGTGCGGCGCGCAGTGGCAGGCACTTTGGCCGTCTGCGACAGCGAGCTGCCCAGCCGCGTGTTGATGCGCATGCGCCCGTTGATGGCCCAGCCGCTGGCATCCAGCAGCGGCCCCAGGCTGCGCTGGCGCAGCTTGAGCCAGGCGATCAGCATGCTGGGCCCCGAGATGGCCAGCACGATGCCCGCCAGCGCCAGCGGTATCCACACCCCCAGGTCCACGAACTTGGCGAAAACGCCGACCAGCACTGCGCTGATGCTGCCCAGCGCGACGCCGATGGCGGCCACTGTGCCCACGTCGGTACGGCGGGGCACGGTGGCCGTGACGGCGTCCGCAGGCGCCGTGCCCGCAGCCTTCAGGGGCGTGTTGGCCAGCGAGCTGGCCGTGGCGCCCAGGGACTTCTGCGCCCGTGCCTCGCCGGCTGCCGCCCGTTTGGCCACCTGCTCTTCGATGAGGCGCACGAACTTCTTGTAGGGCGACAGGAAGGCCTGGCCGATGCTGGTGGGGTTCTCGACGATGCGGGTGATGGTGGCATCCCAGTCCTGGCCCTTGCGGTCGTAGAACACGCCGTTGCGGCCCACGAAGAGGAAGTCCACATCGCCCGCGGTGAACGCTGCCACGATGCCCATCTTCTGGCCCTTGCGCGTGCATTGGCAGTAGGCGAGGTAGGTCTTGGCCAAGCCCGCCAGCTTGGCGTGCTGCGCGGCGTCGGCCACCTGCACCGTGAGGTCGCAGCTGCGCGCATCCAGGTACAGCGTGCCGGCCTGGAAGATCGCGCCGCGGCGCTGGTAGAACGCGGAGAACGACACGAAGTTGTTCAGCAGCTCCAGCAGGTCGCGCTTGAAGCGCAGCAGCTTTTCCAGGTCTTTGGTGTGCGCGTTGTGCGTCTGCTCGGCCTCGTCGTCGGCGATCAGGTCCATCACGCGCTGGCGCGCGTCCGTGGCGTGCAGGGCGGTCAGCACCTCGTCGCCCAGCGTGTCCACCGCGGTGGCGGGCCGGTCTTGCAGCCATTGCTGGCAGGGCGCCAGCGCCTGCGCGATGGTGTGCCAGCCCTCCTGCGTCAGCGTGTCCACGTCGTGCCCGAGCAGCGGCACCACGGCATGGTCGCGAAAGGTGTGCAGCGCGGCCGCCCAGGCGGGGTTGACCCCCTCGGTCAGCGGCAGCAGGCCGCGCGGCGTGATGGGTGCCAGCGGCAGGGTGGCGATGGCGCTGGATGACAGGTCGAGCTCCTGGCGCGCCATGGCGGTGTATTCCTCCAGCGACGGGTTCAGCGCCGTGGCCGCGCGCAGGTCGTAGGCCGCCAGGCGGCTGCGGGCGAAGAAGTCTTCCACCTTGTGGGCCACCGCGTTCATGGCCTCGGTCGCCCTGAGCGTGTGTTCGCCCAGGGCCAGTGCCGTGGTGGCGTCACGGGCCTTGGCAGCCCAGGCGGCGATCTTGTCCAGGTCGGCAAAGAACGCTTCGGCGCGGGCGCGGTCGATGCCCGGCAGCGGCGGGTCGCCCACGGGCGGGGTGCTGCCCTGGGTCTTCAGGATGTGCTCGATCGCGGTGCGGGCGAGCGCGTCGCCCTGCGCCGTCTCCACGGTGATGATTCCGTCGCCGTTGAACCGCAGGGTACTCAGTTGCTCGCTGCGCGCCACCACCTCGGCCAGCGAGATGGCGGTGGCATCAGGGCTCCCCGCCATGGCGAGGATGCGACGCGCTGCGCCTGCCAGCGCCGCACCCGGCTCGGTGCTGTCGTCGATGGCTGCGATGTCCAGCGTATCGCCGGGCCGTGTCAGCTCGGCAGGGTCGCGCAGCTGCGCGCAGGCCCAGGCACAGGCGGCCAGCAGTTCCGGGGGGCGGATGCGGCCGTCGTGGTCGATGTCGATCAGATCCAGCGTGCGCTCGTCGAACTCGATGCCGCGCGTGGGGCAGGCCAGGGCCACCCAGAGCTTCTGGTCCAGCTCCGGCAACCGGGCGATGTCCTCGCCGGATCGGATGATCACCTGGTCCACGCCCCCGGCGCGGAAGAATTGCCATGGGTGGGGCGGGGTCGGTGGTGGGTGCATGGGAATGGGTGCGGGCGCGATCGGCGGGCCAATGGGAATGGAGGCGGGGCGGATACCGCGGCGGGCGCAGGCCGCGCCTCGCCGGGTTGCAGGCTTTCCATTCTGGGCGGCTGCCTGCCCGGCTTCCAGCGGTCACGGGCCAGTGGCCCTGTCAGACTGGGCTGACAGCAGCGCCGGGCGATCCGTAGGGGAAGATACGGAAGGTTTTGGCCGCTACCGCGCTATGAGAAAGCGCTGGCAGCTACAAAAAATATAGCGTTTCGTGGTGGGAGTAACCCGGGGCGAGGGCGCAATGCGCTGCATCGCGCAAGCCCTCGCCCGCACCGCGCCCGGCCGTATCCCCGGCGGTGCGGGTCTGCCGGACGCTCAGTCGCGCGTGACGCGCAGCACTTCTTCCCGGCTGGTGATGCCCGCGGCGATCAGGCGTTCGCCATCGTCGCGCATCAGCGCCATGCCGTCGGCCATCGCCGCGGCGCGGATGTCGGCTTCGGATGCCTGGTTGTGGATCTGCGCGCGGATCGCGTCGTTGGTCACGAGCAGCTCGAACACACCGGTGCGGCCCGTGTAGCCCGTCTGGCCGCAGTGCTCGCAGCCGCTGCCGTGGCAGTGGCTGCAGTACTTGCGCACCAGCCGCTGCGCCAGCACGCCCAGCAGCGACGACGACAGCAGGAAGGGCTCCACGCCCATGTCGGTCAGGCGCGTCACCGCGCTGGCGGCGTCGTTGGTGTGCAGCGTGGCCAGCACCAGGTGGCCCGTCAGCGAGGCCTGGATGGCGATCTGCGCGGTCTCGAAGTCGCGGATTTCACCGATCATGATGATGTCCGGGTCCTGCCGCAGGATGGCGCGCAGGGCCTTGGCAAAGGTCAGCTCGATCTTGCTGTTGACCTGGGTCTGGCCCACGCCCGGCAGCTCGTACTCGATGGGGTCTTCCACCGTCATGATGTTGTTGCGCGTGGCGTCCAGGCGCCCCAGGCCCGCGTACAGCGTGGTCGTCTTGCCCGAGCCCGTGGGTCCGGTCACGAGGATGATGCCGTGCGGCTGCGAGATCAGGCCTTCGAAGCGGTGCAGCGTGTCGCCCTGCATGCCCACGGCTTCCAGGCTCAGCTTGCTTTCGCTCTTGTCCAACAGGCGCAGCACGGCGCGCTCGCCATGGGCGCTGGGCAGGGTGGACACGCGCACGTCGATGGCCCGCGTGCCCAGGCGCAGGCTGATGCGGCCGTCCTGCGGCAGGCGCTTTTCGGAGATGTCGAGGTCCGCCATGATCTTCAGGCGCGAGATCAGCGCGGCGTGCAGCGCGCGGTTGGGCTGCACCACCTCGCGCAGCGTGCCGTCCACCCGAAAGCGCACGCTGGAGTGGCGCTCGTACGGCTCGATGTGGATGTCGCTCGCGCCGTCGCGCGCGGCCTGCGTGAGCAGGGCGTTGAGCATGCGGATGATGGGCGCGTCGCCGGCGGATTCCAGCAGGTCTTCCACCGCGGGCAGCTCCTGCATCATGCGCGAGAGGTCGGCGTCGCTCTCGACCTCGCTCACCACCGTGGCGGCGCTCGATTCGCTGTGCGAGTACGCGGCGCTGATGCGCTGCGCCAGGCCCGGCGCGTCCAGCGGCAGCAACTGCTGCACCGCGTGCTTGCGCAGCACTTCGGACAGCGCACCCGCGTCGGGGGCCGGGCCGTGCCACAGCACAAGCTGGTGGCCGTCATCCTCCAGCAGCAACTGGGCGGTGCGGGCAAAGGCGTAGGGCAGGGGGTGGCGCATGGGCGGGCGATCCCTGGTTTACAGCGGCTGCGCCGCCACCGTGGCGTTCAGCGCCAGCTTGCCGCGCACGGTGGCTGCGGCGGCCTGGGCAGCCTCTTCGGTCGCGTAGGGGCCAACGCGCACGCGGGTGGCCGTGCCGCGGTTGGTCTCCACGGACTGCAGCGCCAGCGGCAGCGCCGAATTGCGCAGGCGGGCCATCGAGGCCTTGGACTGCGCGTCATCGCCGAAGGTGCCGATGTTGACGTAGTACAGCGAAACCGCGGCCTGGGGAGTCGCGGGCGGTGCTGCAACAGGTTGCGCAGGCGCACTGCTGATCGGTGCGCCGGTGGGTGCTGGCGGAGGCAGCGGCACCACGGGGGTGAGTTGCTGCATGGGGACGGGCACGGGCACAGCGGTCGCCGGTTGCGCAGGGGCAGGGGCGGTGAATCGCTCCGGCAGAGGAGGCAATATGGGTGCGCCCGACACCGTCTTCATGGGCAGGCTTGGAGCGGGCTGCGTGGCCTGCTGCAGCGCGCGGATGGCTTCATAGCGGTCCACCATCAAAGCGTCGCTGGTGGCGTTGTCGCGCACCACGATGGGACGCAGGAAGACCATGAGGTTGGTCTTGTTGCGCGAGCGGGTTTCGCTGCGGAACAGGTTGCCCACCACCGGCAGATCGCCCATCACCGGCACCTTGTCCTGGCCTTGCTGATAGCTGTCTTCCAGCAGGCCGCCGATCACGATGATGCTGCCGTCGTCCACCACCACGTTCGATTCGATGGAGCGTTTGCTGGTGCTCGGACCGTTGGCGTTGCTGAGGGTCGACGTGTCGATCTTGGAAACCTCCTGGTAGATCGCCATCTTCACCGTGCCGTTTTCGCTGATCTGCGGTCGCACCTTGAGCATCAGGCCCACGTCCTTGCGCTCGACGGTCTGGAACGGGTTGACCGTGCTGCTGCCCGTGGTGTTGGCGTACGAACCCGTGACGAAGGGCACGTTGTTGCCGATGATGATGCGCGCCTCTTCGTTGTCCAGCGTCATCAGGTTGGGGGTGGAGAGCACATTCGCGTCCCCGCTGTTCTGCAGGAAGTTGGCCAGTGCCCCCAGGTAGTATTGGCCGTTGATGCGCGGCGCCAGCGCCACGTTCAATCCCTGACCGAGGGTGCCCGCGGCCGAGGCGATGCTCGCAGCGTTGCCCGATGCCAGGGCCGCGGTGATGCCCAGGATGTTGGCCCCGGCCTGCCCGGAGTTGGTGCCGATCACGCCCACGGTACCGTCGCCTTGCTTGCCCAGAATGCCCTGCCACTGAATGCCGAACTCGGCCAGCTTGTTGGCCGAGATTTCCACGATCAGGCTTTCCACCAGCACCTGCGCACGCCGCCCGTCCAACTGGTCGATGACCGTGCGCAGCTGGCGGTACAGCGGCTCCGGCGCCGTGATGATGAGCGAGTTGGTGGTGGGGTCCGCCTGGATCTGGCCGCCGGTGGATGGCTGGTTGTTGTTGGTGCTGCTGGTGCCCATGGCGCTGCTGCCCGCACCCAGTCCGCCCGAACTGCTGTTGGACAGCCCCGTGCCCGTGGACAGCATGCTGCCGCTGTTGTTGCCGCCGCTCAGGCTGCCGCTGGGCGTAGCGGGGCTGCTGACACCGCCGCCGCCTGCGGCACCCCCCGCACTGTTGCCCGTGCCCATCGCCGCCATGGCAGCGCGCAGGGTGGTCGCAAGCTTGGTGGCGTCGGCATTCTTGAGGTAGACCACGTGGATGTTGCCGGTGGATGCGCTGCTGCCGGGCACGGGGGCCTGGTCCAGCCGGTCCACCAGCGCGCGCACCTGGGCCACGCGCGCCGGGTTGGCGGCGCGCAGGATCAGCGAGTTGCTGCGCGGCTCGGCGATCAGAGTGGTCTTGAACGACGTGTCCGACTGCCCCTGGCCAGCGGCCGGCACGCCCACGGCGGCACTGCCGCCGTCGATGAGGCGCGCCACCAGCGGCGCCAGGTCGGTGGCCACGGCGTTGCGCAGCGGGATCACCTCCACGTCGCTGGCGTTGGAGACGTCCATCGCTGCCACGATGCGCGCCAGGCGCTGCAGGTTGTCGGCGTAGTCGGTGATGACCAGCGAGTTGTTGCCGGGGTTCACGTTGATCGTGTTGTTGGGGCTGATCAGCGGGCGCAGCACGGGCACGAGGTTGGCCGCGTTTTCGAAGTTGAGCTTGAAGATCTGCGTGACGATCTGCCCGCCGCCCGGCGCGCTGCCGGAGCTGCCCTGCACCACGCTCACGCTGCCGCCCTGCAGCTTGGCATCGGCCTCGGGCACCACCTTGTACAGGCCCGCCGCTTCGACCACGGTGAAGCCCTGCAGGCGCAGCGCGGCCAGGAACTGCTGGAAGGCCGCCGCCGGGGTCACGGCGCGCTCGGTGACGAGGTTGAGCTGGCCCTTCACGCGCGGGTCCACGACCACGTTGCGGCCGGTGATGGTGGCCATGGTGCGCGCCACGGCTTCGATCTCGGCGTTGGCGAAGTTCAGCGTGACCGGCTCGCCCGATCGCACGCTGCCGGTGCGGGTGTCGATGGCGGTTTGTGCATTGATCTGGCCGCTGGCGCAAGCCAGCAGGACGCTGGCAGCTATCGCTTTAAGAGCAAAATCAAGGCGGGGTGAGAACAAGGAAGTCATAGGGTCAACCCACGGTGATGATGGAGCGCGCGCCGCTGCGCCGTCCAATGATGTTCAGAAGATTGGCCAGGGCCGCTTCGCGCTCGGGGGCCGCGCTGGCCTCGCCCGTGAAACGCAGGCGCTGGCCCACCCATTGGCCTGAGCCGCTCAGTTGCAGGTGTCCGTCGAGCGTGCTCAGCGTGAGCGTGGGCACTTCGCCGCCCTGCACCGCCAGCCTGTAGCTGCCCATGGGGCGCAGGGTGGACAGTCGCGAGGACATGGCCCGCGCATCGAGCTGCGCCTGGCCTGCCAGGGTCATGCGGCCAGCGCTCCAGCGCGCCGCCAGGCCGCGGGTCTGCAGCACCAGCTGCCCCTGCGGCTGCAGCGTGTTCCAGGGGGTGCCCAGGCCGGTCAACACGGACGCGGGCCACAGGCTTTCGCCGTCGATCACGGTCAGCCGTGCGCCGGACAAGCCCGCGCTGGCCTGCAACTGCAGCGGCTGGGGTGTGCAGCAGTCGGCATGGATCTGCACATGCAGTCCGCCCCAACTGGGGCGTATGCGCCAGTCCAGCCGCCCCGGCAGGGCGGTGCGGTCCTGGCTGGCGCTGCCGCCGGTCAGCACCAGTTGTGCCGAGCCGGTCCATACCGTTCCGCGCGCCTGCAGCAACTGCACCTGCCCGCCGGAGGCGTTGGCCACGTTGTCGGCCAGCCAGTGCGCGGGTGCAAACACCACCACGGCGGGCAGCATGCCGGCCAGGGCGCCCGCCAGCGCCCAGCCCCAGGCAGAGGGGGGCGTGCGGGTCACGGGTGGGCGGTGTCGGGAGGAAGTGGCCACGGGTCTCGTTGCGTTCAGGGCTGGGCTGGCGGCAGGGCCAGCACCAGCGTGCCATCCCAGCGCGGCATGGCGCGGGCGCTGCCCAGCACCACGGGTGCTGCCGCCCCGTTGGGGGTTGCGGGTGCGGCCGCGGCGCTGCGTGCCAGGCGCGCCTCGATGGGCGCTGCGCGCGCATTGCTGCGGGCCTGGGCCAGCCACTGGCCCAGCGCGTCGGCGGGGGCGCCCTTGAGCGTGACGGTGGCGCGGTCGCCGATGACATTGATCTGTGCCGTGTTGCCCAGGCGCTGCGCCAGTGCGGCACGCAGCGCACCCACCGAGTCACCGCGCGTGTTGCGGGGGGCGGACTGCAGCTGCTGCGCTTCTGCGCGCAGGCTTTGCATCTGCTGAAGCTGGGCGTCGAGCTCTGCATGGCGCGCGGGGGCGGCGCGCAGCGTGGCCAGGGCCGGTGCCACGGCCACCCACCACAGCAGCGCGAACGCCACGAGACCGCCAGCGGCCAGCACCAGGGTCTGCTCGCGTGGGGCCAGGGTTTGCCAGCGGGCGCGCAGCGCGGCGCTGGACGACGGGCGGGTGCTCATGGTGCGCCTTTCGCAGTCGGTGGCAAACGGCCTTCGGCGGCGCGCAGCAGCAGGCTGCCGTCGTCCACCCGGGCCTGGTAGCCCGCGGCCTGCAGGCTGGCAGACAGCGCGGTTTCTTCGTCCGGACCCAGGGTCACGCCGCGCAGGCGCAGCTCGCCCGGGGTGTATTCGATGGCGGTGGGCTGGCGTCCGGCGGGCAGTGCTGCGCCCGCGGCGGCCAAGAGGGGCTCCAGGTCGCGGGTCGACACGCTGCCGGCGGCTTGCCGCAGCTGCGCCAGTTCGCGCTCCATCTGAACCGGTGCGTCGACCACCACCTGCACCTTGGGGAAGGTCTGCGTCAGCGTGGAGCGCACGGCGGCCTGCTTGGCCATCATGGCCTGGCGCTCCTGCCAGGCCCAGGCATTGAGGCCCACCAGATGCGCCACCACCAGCAGCGCGGCGCCCCAGCGTGCGGCGCGCCATTGCGGTGCATGCAGCAGCGCGCTGGCCAGGCTGCCCGCCTTGCGCAGGGCGCGTGTGCGGCCGGTGCTGGCCAGGTCGAATTGGGCCAGGTCCCAGTCGCTGCGCGCGGCATCCAGCGCGCGCTGGCTGGCGGTGTGCAGCGCCACGCGCTGCCCCAGGGTGCGCTCGGCCAGCGCTGCCACGGCGGGCTCGGCACGCACCACCAGGGCGTCGTCCTCGTCGCCGGGCGCAGGGGGTGTGCCGGGGGCGCCGGCGCGGGCCAGCGCCAGGGCCATGTTGGACAGGGGCAGCACGGCCACGCCTTGGCTGGGGCCCTGGCCGGTGAGCACCACGCACGCGTCTTCGGGGGTGCCCAGTGCGCACAGTTCGGGGCGGCCGCTGGCAGTGGGGCCGGGCGCGAATTCAGGCACCACGCGCGCCACGCGGCGGCCCGCGGCCTCCAGGGCCTGCAGGTTTTCGCGCAGCCAGGCGCGGTCGCACACGGCCACCCACAAAGGCTCGCCCGCCTGCGCGCCGGGCTGCAGCGCGAAATGCAGCTGGCTGGCGTCGTCCAGAAGGCGGTCTTCCAGCAGGCCGTCAAGCACCGAGCGCAGGCGCGGCGTCTGCTGGCCGGCACCGAGCGCGATGCCCGGCGGCAGTTGCACGCGTTGCCACGACAGCGCGCGCGCGGGCACCACGGCCACCACCTCGCCGCCGGGGCGCGTGGGTTCAGGCAGCAGGGCCGCCGGGGCGGTGGCGTGTCGGATGGCAGTGTGGCCGTCCGCCGTCAGCGTGTAGCTGTACTCGGTGGCGGGGCCCGGACGGGCCGACGGCAGGAAAAGGATGAGGGTGCTCATGGAGGGGTTTTGCGGGCCATTTTAGAGGGCGGACTTGACACTGTCGGGCCAACGCCGCCCAGGTGTCTCCAATACGCTGCGTCTGGGCGCAGGTTCTATCGCGGCACCTGGGCCGTGCCGGGGCCGGATTCACGGTCGAAGGCCCCGCGTTCGCGCCACAGGGTGGTGACCTCGATGCCCTGTTTGCGGACCAGCGAGCGCTCGTCCACCATGGCATCGCCCAGCCGCAGCCGGCCGCGCACCTCGAAGTACGACGAGGCCACGGCCAGCGTGCTTTCGGGGATGTCGATGGTGGCGCCCAGCAGTTCGCGCACCTCGGACAGCGTGCGGAAGTGGCGCGACTCGCGGACCTGCAGGATCTTCTGGGCGCTGGCCATGTCGAGGCCGGCGATGGCCGCCAGCAGCACGTCGATGCCGGCCGTGTTGATGTTGACGGGAGTGTTGGGAGGCAACAACGACACATGGGGCGTGAGCGCGAGGACGGTGCTTTGCGACAGGCCCAGCCAGCCTAACTGCGTGATGGATGGCGGCATCAGCGGGGCATTGCCGCTGTCTCCGCTGCCTGCAGCCTGGGCGCGCTGCATGCCGTCCACCAATGCGCTCAGTTCCTGCTGCGGCAGGCCCAGCCGCTCGAACAGCCGCATGAATTGCCGCTGGCCCACGTCCTGCACCTTGCCGTTGACCACCAGGTTGGACAGGTTCAGCCGCCCCTGCGCGTCGGTGATCTGGCCCGAGAGGAACGCCTCTGTGGTGTCGGTGCTGGCATCGTCCACCTGGCTCACGTTCTTGTCGGCCGCCAGAAAGGTGGACAGGCGGGCCTCCTGCAGCGGCACGGCCCAGGGCTCGGCCAGGTGGTCCGCGCCGCCCGAGCGGCCGTCCTCGCGCAGGATCAGGCGCGAGAAGTCGAGCGAGCCGATGAGGATCCATGCCGACTGCACGCGCGCGCGCTCGGCCGTCTCGACCTCCACCGCCCGCCACTGCTGCCACATGGCCGACGCGGCGAACGTGGCCACGAGGGTGACGGTGAGCATGGCCAGCAGCAGCGCCGCGCCGCGCGCCTGGTGCAGCCGGCGCGCTCCTGCCGCACGCCGCGGCGCCGGCCGGGGTCTGGCTGCGGCAGGGCTTGCGCGTCCGGTCGGCAGGTCGGTGGGGCTGTGCGGGCGGGGGGTCATGTCCGGCCTCCGCCCAGCAGCGGGTTCACCCAGTCGCGCGTGAGCTGCCCGACCAGCGCCTGGCCCGGGGGCAGGGTGATCTGCAGGCGCACGCCGTCAGGGATGGCGGCCGTGGTGCTCTCGGCGGTGGTCGTGCCGCTGCTCGACTGCGCGTTGGACCAGGCACCGCCGCGGTAGTAGAAGATCTGCCAGTCCTGCAGCGGCAGCAGCGCCATCTCGTAGCGCCGCTCCGCGTCGCCAGGGGTGCGCGCCCACTGGGCGGCCAGCGCCCAGGCTTCCTGCCACTGGGCGCGCGTGCGCACCGGGGGCGATTGCCAGCGCACCCATTGGCCCGCGCCCTGCGCGCCGCGCAGCGTCCAGGCCACCACCAGCGCGCCCTCGTCGGGCACGGCGCTGGTGCGGCGCGTCAGGCGCAGCACCTGGCCGTCCCAGTCGAGCGGCGTGGTGTTGGCAATCGGCATCAGTGCATCGAGGTCCGTGCCCCACTGGCCCAGGGACGACTGCAGCACCAGCATCTCATCGGCCCGCTGCCGCGTGATCTCCTGCGCCCGCACCATGCCATCGAGCCCGCGCCAGCTGAGGATGGCCAGCAGGCTCATCACCGCAATCGCGAGCAGCAGCTCGACCAGCGTGAAGCCGCGTGCGGCCTTCGAGGCAGATCTGCGTTGAAAAATACAGAGCCATTTCCGACGAGCTGGCCGAAGCGCCGCGCGAGGCTTCGACAAGCTCAGCCCGAACGGTTGGGGTGGATGGCACGCGAGGCCGCACGGAGCAGGCGCGGCGTGATGCAAGTGCACCCGTGAAGATGGTTCTGCCATCCCGTCGGGTTCGTCCCCACCACCGGTGTAAGGCGGGAGTCCTACCGCCGTGAATCCACGCGCGACCGTCTCAACCGGCGCGGCGCAAGGCGAGGGCACCCGTGGAACTGGCTTCGCCAGGCCACCGGGTGCGTCCCCCCCACGGGGGGAAGGCGCGAAGCGACTCAGGGGGGGCATTAATACCTTCCGATGATGGTCGAGACCCGCAGGATGGAGTTCTCCCCATCCAGCACCTGCGCATCCACCCGCCGAAAGCTCGGGTTGGGCGTGGGCCGCACGATCACGGCCACGGTAAGCTGCCGGCCCGCCTGCTCGCAGGTGAGCGTGCTGTCGCCCACGCTGGGCATCTGGCGCGACAGCCGGGCCTTGACCAGCTCGTTCTCGGCGCACAACTGGGCCAGCACGATGTCCGACTGGCGCAGCGCGTTGCGCGTGAGCGCCGTGGTGGCCTGCAGGCCGGCCATGAGGGCGATGGCCACGATGCTCAGCGCGACGAGCACCTCGACCAGTGTGAAGCCCTGCTGGTGTTGCTTTGGCTGCGGGCGCCGTGCAACCTGCCTTGGATCGCCACTCACTGCACGGTCTCGACGGTGAAGGGCCGCACGCCGTCAGTGGCGACGCTCAGCGTGCGGTCCGGAAATGCCTGGTGCGTGATCAGCGCCTGCTGCCGGCCGATCAGCGGCTCCGGACCCAGCACCAGCACGCCAGGGCCGCGCACGGCGGTGCCGGCGTCCAGCCACTGGGTGGGCAGGGCGGCCTGTGCACTGGGCGGCAGGCCTTCGAACTGGAAGCCGCGCGGGTTGGCACGCCACACCACCGGTATGCCGCCCCCGCGGGACTGGGCGCGGGCCGACTCCAGCAACGCGGCCAGCCGCGCCGCCTCGCGCTCGACCAGCGTCTGGCCGCTGTCGCGCATGGCGATGCCCACCCCGGCCGTGGCCAGGGCGATGATGCTGATGACGACCAGCAGTTCCAGCAGCGTGAAGCCGCGCGAGCGAGGAGACATGGAGTCAGGGCCTAGCGATGCACATCACGCAGCGGGGCCGGAAACATCGGCTCGGTGGGAGGGCCGCCGGGCCGCCCCAAGGCGGAACGCGGCCCCCTTGGGGGCACGGAGCGACACGCAAGTGCGCGACCGTGGGGGCCATATCTTCACTGCCAGCTGCCGATGTCCGCGTCCTTGCCTTCGCCGCCGGACTGGCCGTCCGCGCCGAACGACATCACGTCGATCTCGCCCTTGATGCCGGGATTCAGGTACTGGTAAGGGCGGCCCCAGGGGTCGTTGGGCAGCTTCTCCAGATAGAGCTTCCAGTTGTTGGGCACGGGGCCGGCCGAGGGCTTGATGATCAGCGACTGCAGGCCCTGTTCGGCCGTGGGGTAGCGCTGGTTGTCCAGGCGGTACAGCTTGAGCGCCTGCATGATGTTGGTGATGTCGGTGCGCGCGGCGGTGACACGCGCATCGTCGGCGCGTTCGAGCACATTGGGCACGATGAGGGCGGCCAGCACGCCGATGATGACGAGCACCACCATCAGCTCGATGAGGGTGAAGCCCCGGGCCACACTGCGGCGGGCGGAGCGCAAGAGGAGAGGAAAGGAAGTGTTCACTGCTGGCGGTCTCTCGGATGGTCGGATCGCGTGAATCATAATCCCCGCATGGTGACCAATTCACACAGCAAATGGGGCGTGCGCCTGGGGACTCTGGCGCTTTGGGCGGCGGCGGGCGCCAGCGTGGTGTTCTGGGGCATGCGCCTGTCGGCACCGGCCGCGGGTACGGCGGCGCCCGTGGTGCTCCCGGCCGCCGTCGCGCCCGACGCGCAGGCGCTGGCCCGCCTGCTGGGCGCCGTGCCTTCGGCGGCGGGGGCCGCGCCCGTTGCGCCGGTAGCCACACTGGCCAGCCGGTTCTCGCTGATCGGCGTTCTGTCGGGCCGCGCCAGCGGCGGCGGTGCGGCGCTGATCGTGGTGGATGGCAAGCCCGCCAAGCCCTTCCGGGTGGGGGCCGCGGTGGACGAAGGGCTGGTGCTGCAGGCACTGGGCCCGCGCCAGGCGCAGTTGGGCGGCTCGATGGATGGCCCGGCCACGCTCACGCTGGACATGCCGCTCAAGAATTGACGCGGGTGCAAGAACGCGTAAAAGCGTTCCAGTGTGCTGCTTTCCCCTTGAGCACCTGGGTGCAGCCGCTCAGGTCAATCCCAAAGTCTCCCACTCGCCCCAGCCGGGCGCTGCCACGGGCCATTCGTCTGACCGCGGCAGTGCACTGCCGTGGGCGCGCAGCCAGGCCACGCAGCGGATCACCCCGGCGTGCGTGATCCACACCACATCCGGCACGGTGCCGCTCGCGGATGGGGCATGGACGTGGTCCACATGGCTGGCTGCGGGGCTGCCGTCGGCGCCCAGCGCCGCGGCCACGCGCTGCAGCACGGAGGCCAGGTTGTCGCCGCCGCCCGGGCGGTAGCGGGCGAAGTCGGCGGTCCAGGCATCGATCTCCGCACGGGCGATGGCGTCCCAGGCCTGGCCTTCCCAGGCGCCAAAATCCATTTCGACCAGCCGTGCGTCGGGTTTTGATGTGAGATCGGGTCGCAGCGCTTGCAGGCTCCGCGCCAGCTGCTCACATCTTTGTAGCGTGGAGTGGTGCACACGCGCCTGGCCGGGCAGGGCGGCCGCCAGGCGTGCTGCCGCGGCGTGTGTCGCTGCGGCGTCGGCAGATACATCCAGCGCCCCGTAACAGGTGCCGGGTGCCACCAGCGGCTGTGCGTGGCGCACCAGCCAGAGGCGGGGGCCGCGCACGGCGGCCGTGCCGGTCTGTGGATGTTTCACATCCAGCGCAGGGCCAGCGCTGCGCCCAGGTAAAAGCCGATCTCGCTGACCTGCTGCGTGGCGCCCAGGCAGTCGCCGGTAAAGCCCTGCAGCCGGCGCGCAAACCAGCGCGCCATCCAGGCCGCCGTCAGGCCGCTGGCAGCCACGGAGGCCCCCAGATAGAGCGCTGGCTGGGCATACGCCACCAGCGCCAGCGGCACCAGGCACCAGGCTAAGGCAGCGGCCAGTGCGCCACCCGAGATCTGGTCGGCCAGCGGCTTGCTCTTGGAGCGGGCCGTGTCGCCCACATGCGGCAGGCTGCGCACGATGAACAGCGGCCACAGGCGCGACAGCACATGCGCGCCCACCAGGGCCGACGTGGCGGCCAGCAGGCTGTGGGCGCCCAGCAGCGACAGCAGGCTGAGCTTGGCGAGCAGGGCCAGCACCAGCGCCATGGCGCCGTAGGCCCCGATGCGCGAGTCTTTCATGATGTCGAGGGCGCGCTCCCGGTCGGCACTGCCGCCCAGGCCGTCGGCCACATCGGCCAGCCCGTCTTCATGGAAGCCGCCCGTCATCAGCACGGTGGCCACCGTGCACAGCACCGCCGCCACGGCGGGGGCCCACAGGCTGGGAGCCAGCGCCCAGTGCAGGGCCGCATAGACGGCCACCGACAGCAGCGCCGCCAGCCAGCCGATGCCCGGAAAGTGCGCCGCGCTGGCGCGCAGCATGGCGGGGCTGAAGCCCACCCAGTCGGCCAGCCGGCCGGTGACCGGAATGCGGGTGAAGAACTGCACGGCCAGCAGGTAGTGGCGCAGGGCTTGCATGGCGTGCGTGGCGGGTCGAAAACCTGTTGCTATTGTTTGTATAGCTGCTACCGCATGTCCATCAAGCGGTGGCGGCTATTTTGTGCATTATTTGGAGCGCAGGAACAGGCGGTAGGCCGGGTTCAGCGTCTCTTCCACATACGGGTAGCCCAGCGTGGCCAGGAACGCGTCGAACGCGGCCTTGTCCTCGGCCGGCACCTGCATGCCCACGAGGATGCGGCCATAGTCGGCGCCCTGGTTGCGGTAGTGGAACAGGCTGATGTTCCAGGTGGGCTGCATCAGGCTCAGAAACTTGAGCAGCGCGCCGGGGCGCTCGGGGAAGGTGAAGCGCATCAGCCGCTCGTCCTGCGCCAGTGCCGAATGGCCGCCCACCAGGTGGCGCAGATGCTCCTTGGCCAGTTCGTCGTGGGTGAGGTCCAGCGCCTCGAAGCCGTGGCGGCCGAAGTTGCCGGCGATCTCCGTCGACTCGCCCCGGCCGTTCGTGGTCAGGCCCACGAACACATGCGCACGGGACTCGTCGCTGATGCGGTAGATGAACTCGGTCACGTTGCGCGGGCCGCCGGGCAGGCCGCCCACCACTTCGCAAAAGCGGCGGAAGCTGCCGCGCTCCTCGGGGATGGTGACGGCGAACAGGGCTTCGCGCTCTTCGCCCACTTCGGCGCGCTCGGCCACGAAGCGCAGGCGGTCGAAGTTCATGTTGGCGCCGCACAGGATGGCGGCGTAGGTCTCGCCCGTGGTCTTGTGCTCGGCCACGTACTGCTTGATGGCGGCCACGGCCAGTGCGCCGGCGGGCTCGACGATGCTGCGCGTGTCCACGAAGATGTCCTTGATGGCCGCGCAGACGGCGTCCGTGTCTACGGTGATGAACTCGTCCACCAGGCCGCTGGCGACCCGGAAGGTCTCTTCACCCACGAGCTTGACGGCCGTGCCGTCCGAGAACAGGCCGACGTCGGGCAGCGTGACGCGCTGGTGGGCGTTGACGGACTGGATCATCGCGTCCGAGTCGTTCATCTGCACGCCGATCACCTTGATCTCGGGCCGCACGGCCTTGATGTAGTTGGCCACGCCCGAGACCAGCCCGCCGCCGCCGATGGCCACGAACACGGCGTCGAGCTGGTTGCTGCCCAGGCTTTGCAACTGGCGCAGGATTTCCATCGCAATGGTGCCCTGGCCTGCGATCACATCCGGGTCGTCGAAGGGGTGCACGAACGTGAGGCCCTGCTCCTGCTGCAGGCGGGCCGCGTGTTCGTAGGCGTCGGAGTAGCTCTCGCCGTGCAGCACCACATCGCCGCCCAGAGTGCGGACCGCATCGATCTTGAGCTGCGGTGTCGTGGTGGGCATGACGATCACCGCGCGCGTGCCCAGCTTGTGGGCGCTCATGGCCACGCCCTGGGCATGGTTGCCGGCCGACGCGCAGATCACGCCGCGCTGCAGCTGCTCGGGCGTGAGGTGCGCCATCTTGTTGTAGGCACCGCGCAGCTTGAAGCTGAACACCGGCTGCTGGTCTTCGCGCTTCAAAAGCACCTTGTTGTGAAGGCGCCGGCTCAGGTTGTTGGCGGGCTCCAGCGCCGACTCGACGGCCACGTCGTACACGCGGGCGGTCAGGATCTTCTTGAGGTAGTCGGCGGGAGTCAGGTGCTGGGTCATGGCGGGCAGGCAGGCAGTGGAGCGCCGCCGGTTGGCGGGGCCCACATCATAGAGGGTGGGCTTTTGGGGGCGGAGCCTGGGCTGCGTGCCGCCCGTGGCCACAAGCAGCCGGGCAAAAAAAAGCCCCGGGCCGTGAGGCCAGGGGCTGAATCCATCCTTTGAGGAGATGGAGGAGACAATCGGTGCGTGGCAGGCCGTGAACGCGGAGCACTTCAGGCCGTGCCGTCTGCATCTTCAGCAATCACTGAAAAAGCAGCGCATGACCAGAAGTTTACCGCGAGACTTGTTGCGATGCAGCAAAATCTGCAGCAAATTCCCGCCGTGCGGTCAATCCGTGCGAAAAAAACCACGTCATCAAGGAGAAACATCAATGGAATGCACAGTCAGCTGGACCGGTGGCGCAGGAACGCGCTCGGGCATGGGCTTCGTGGCCGAGACCGGCAGCGGCCACGTTCTCACCATGGACGGCGCGCCCGATGCCGCCAACCCGGCCAACGGCGGCCAGAACCTGGCGCCCCGGCCCATGGAGACCGTGCTGGCGGGCACGGGCGGCTGCACGGCCTACGACGTGGTGCTGATCCTGAAGCGCGGCCGCCACGACGTGCGTGGCTGCAGCGTCAAGCTGACCACCGAGCGCGCACAGACCGATCCCAAGGTGTTCACCAAGATCCACATGCATTTCACGGTGACGGGCAAGGGCATCCCGGCACCCGCCGTGGAGCGGGCCATCGCCATGAGCCACGACAAATACTGCTCGGCCAGCATCATGCTGGGCAAGACGGCGGAGATCACCACCGGTTTCGAGGTGATCGAGGCCTGATGGCACTGAAGCCACGGAAGCGTCGCCCGCGATGCGGATGACGCAGCCAGGGTTGGAGGCCCGTTCCTTTCTGCCCTATCCGATTGCGAACTGGGCCACGTGGCAGATGCGCGCTGGGGGCGGCCCCGGCCCCGGGCCTGCTCAGATGTAATGTGCGGTGGTCGTCATGACCTTGGCCGCCACCCTCATCGCTGCGCGGGCCGGCAGCGGCAGGTCCATCGCGCCCGAGGCCCGGGCCTGGGCGGCATGGCGCTCCTCATCGTCCTTCATCCGCGCTACCACGGCACGCGAGGGCAGGTCTTGCTCCGGCAGCCGCTTCAAATGGCCCGCCAGATGCGCGGACACCTGTTTTTCTGTTTCCGCAACGAACCCCAGGCTGGCCCGGTCGCTGATCTTGGCCGCCACCAGCCCGAGCGCGAATGCCCCCGTGAACCACAGGGGGTTGAGCAGGCTGGGCCGGGAGCCCAGCGCATCCAGGCGCTGCTGCGTCCATGCCAGATGGTCCGTCTCCTCGCGGGCGGCTTCGAGCAGGTGCGCGCGCAGACCGGCGTCGCGCGTCACCGCCGCCTGGGCCGTGTACAAAGCCTGGGCGCACACCTCGCCCACATGGTTGACGCGCATCAGGGCGCCTGCCAGCCGTTTCTGTGCAGGGTCCAGCGAGGGCTCGGCCATGCCTTGCGCTGGCGTGGGCGCGCTGGCGCGGGGTTTGGCAAAAAGCGTGCGGAGCGCGTGGTCCGCAGCGGTTAGCAAAGAATCCATGGTTGCTTTCGGATTGACAAGGGCATGGAAACACAAGTTGCATATGGATACATGTGCAGGCCCTTGTTTTTGGACTTGGCGCAAGGCGAAGAGGCCATTTTGCCGCTCCACACTTAAATGTTGCAACACTGCAACGGATTTCCCCTTTCGGGCCGATTGTGGGTGAATTCCTTTGCGAAACCCGGCCGGGTCTGGTGCAATAAGAGCAACTTCCCCACCAGGAGGTTGGCCCGGGGAACCGGCGGGACTGTGCAGGTGTGCATTCACCATAGACCCCCCGTACCGGCGCCCTATGTTTAACCTTGGAGTAACTCGCAATGAAAAAATCCCTGATTGCCCTGGCTGTGCTGGCTGCTTCCGGCGCTGCAATGGCTCAATCTTCCGTGACCCTGTTCGGCGTGGTTGATGCAACCTACGCTTACGGTAACGGCAGCGTCGCTAACCGTTCGCAACTGACGAACTCCGGCTACAACAGCAGCCGTCTGGGTTTCCGTGGCGTTGAAGATCTGGGTGGCGGTCTGTCTGCTTCCTTCTGGCTGGAAGCTGGCGTGAACAACGACAACGGCACCGGCGGCGTTACCAACACCAACAACCAAGCAGCTACCAGCACTGGCGGCGGCCTGACCTTCAACCGTCGTTCGACGGTCAGCCTGAACGGCGGCTTCGGTGAACTGCGTCTGGGTCGTGACTACACCCCCCAATTCTGGAACCTGACCGTGTTCGATCCGTTCGGCACGAACGGCGTTGGCACGACCGTGACCCAAACGGCTAACCTGGGTGGCCCAACCAACACCCGCGCTTCGAACGCCATCGGCTACTTCCTGCCAGGCAACCTGGGCGGCTTCTACGGCCAAGCACAGTACTACATGGGTGAAAACCTGAGCAACGCTGCCAACAAGAAGGACGGCAACGGCCTGGCAGCTCGCGTTGGTTACGCTAACGGCCCCATCAATGTGGCCCTGGCTCTCTCGCAAACCAAGTTCCTGAATGCAGACATCAAGAGCTGGAACCTGGGTGGTCAGTACGATCTGGGCATGGCCAAGATCATGGCTCACTACAACCAAGACGACGTGAAGAACGGACCTGAAGGTAAGGGCTTCCTGATCGGTGGTCTGGTTCCTGTTGGCGCCGGCGAAATCCGCCTGTCGTACTCCACGTACGAAATCGAAGTCCCCGGTGCAGATCCACGTGCGAACAAGTTCGCTCTGGGTTATGTCCACAACCTGTCGAAGCGCACTGCCGTGTACGCTACCGTTGCTGCTGTGAAGAACAAGAATGGCTCCGCCATCGCTCTGAACAACGCAGTGACCGCAGCTGGTCGTAACTCCAGCGGTTACGACTTCGGTATCCGTCACAGCTTCTAATATCAACGCTGGCTTATGGCCAGTGGAGATATCAAAGCAAAGAAAAAGCCACCTTCGGGTGGCTTTTTTTTGTCCGTTCGAATCGTTCGGACGACGGTTCATTATTCGATGTGCATCGTCTTGGCAGGGGTGGGTTGAAGAAATGGGGTGAAGGGGTGCACTGAATCCCCCGAATGGGGCGCTGGCGCAGGTCGCGTGGCGTCTACCGTGCTGCTTCAATGCGCCAGGATGTCGGGCGCGTGAGGCCTCCTTCAGAATCCGGGTAGCCGGATGTTTTTCGGTGGCATATCAGTGGTAACTCTGTGCACATCCGAGGCGATCAAAGGCTGCCAGGACAGCGCTTTCTGTCGCTGGTGGGTCCCGATCGGAGGGATTCGCCGCGATCACATCGTCACCTCGGCGTGTTGAGCGCTCGCTGGCACCAACTTTGCATGCGCTACAGGTTCAAAACGGCTTCCATAGGCCCTTCGGGACACCCGGGATTCAGGGATTTCCCGTTGGCTATAGAGCAACCTTTACTGCATAGTAAAACTTTTAAATACAGAGGGTTCCATGAAACTCAAATACAGTCTTTTGTCGATGGCCGCAGCTGCAGCCGTGCTGGCGTCGCCAGCCTTGCAAGCCAAGCCGTTCAAATGGGCAAGCCAGGGAGAAATCGCGACGTGGGATATCCATTCCCAGAACAATGCGCTGCAAAACGGCATTCACGCGAACGTGTACGAGACCCTGGTTTACTACAACAGCAAGACGTTTGAAGTGGAGCCCATCCTGGCCACCTCCTGGAAGGAAGTGAGCCCCACGCAGGTGCGTTTTACCCTGCGCCAGGGCGTCAAGTTCCATGATGGCTCGGCCCTGACCACCGACGACGCGGTCTACTCCATCCAGCGTGCGATGGCCAAGACCTCCAACTTCACGCCCTACGTGCAGGGCATCAGCAAGGTCGCCAAGGTCGACGCACAGACCTTCGACGTGATCCTGTCGGCACCCAACCCCGTGCTGCTGCGCCAGATGACCGAGCTGCGCATCATGAGCAAGGCCTGGGCTGAAAAGAACAAGTCGGTCGAACCCAAGGACATCAAGGGCTCGGACGAGAACTTTGCCCACCGCAATGCCATGGGCACCGGTCCCTACACGCTGGAATCGTGGCAGCCCGACGTGAAGATGGTGTTCAAGCGCAACCCCAACTGGTGGGGCAAGATGGACGGCAACGTGACCGAGATCACCTACACGCCGATCAAGTCGAATGCGACGCGGATCGCCGCACTGATCTCGGGTGAAGTCGACCTGGTGCTCGACCCCACGCCGCAGGATCTGGGACGCCTGCGCGCCAGCCCCGACCTCAAGGTGATCGACGGCGTCGAGAACCGCACGATCTTCCTGGGCATGGACCAGTTCCGCGAAGAACTGCCGGGCTCCAACATCAAGGGCAAGAACCCGCTCAAGGACGTGCGCGTGCGCAAGGCCCTGTACCAGGCCATCGACGCGGACACCATCTCGCGCAACATCATGCGCGGCCTGGGCAAGCCCACGGGCACCATCGTGGCGCCCCAGGTGGCGGGCTATACCGAAGCCGTGGGCAAGCGCTTCCCGTACAGCGTGGAGGCTTCCAAGAAGCTGCTGGCCGAAGCCGGCTACCCTGATGGCTTCGAAGTGGACTTCGCCTGCCCCAACAACCGCTACATCAACGACGAAGCCATCTGCCAGGCCGTGACCGCGATGTGGTCGCGCGTGGGCGTGAAGGCCAAGCTGCGCACCTTGCCGCTGGTGAACTACTTCCCGATGATCCAGCGCTACGAAGCCAGCATCTACATGCTGGGCTGGGGCGTGCCGACATTCGACGCGCTGTACAGCCTGCAGTCGCTCACGCGCTCGGTGGGGCAGGGCGGCGACGGCAACTACAACGTGGGCCGCTACAGCAACCAGCGCATGGACTATCTGGTCGACCGCATCAAGGCCGAGACGGACGCGCCCGTGCGCACCCGCATGCTGACCGAAGCGCTGCAACTGTCCAACGACACCGTGTCCCATCTGCCCCTGCATGACCAGGTGATCCCATGGGCCATGAAGAAGAACGTGGAGCTCGTCCATCGCGCCGATAACCGCGTGGATATGCGTACGGTCAAGGTGAACTGATTTATTCTCGACACACTGAGAGCAAGGGCCCCAAGGCCCTTGCTCTCTTTGGTTTAGTTTGACGACGTATTGCCCACCGGCGCCCCGGCCATCAAAAGTGGCTGCGGCGTCCCTATCGAACACTCACTCGACTTCCCGATGCTTGCCTTTATATTGCGCCGCCTGATACAGGCTGTGATTGTCATGGTCACGGTGGCCTTCATCTCCTTCATGCTGTTCCAGTATGTCGGGGACCCCGTGGTGTTCCTGTTGGGCCAGGATGCCACCGCTGACCAGATCCGGGAGTTGCGCGCGTCCCTGGGCCTGGACAAGCCCTTCTTCGTGCAGTTCTGGCACTTCCTGGTGAACGCGGCGCAGGGCGAGTTCGGCCTGAGCCTGCGCCAGGGCGCCAAGGTGTCCCGCCTCATTGCAGAGCGCTTCCCGGCCACGCTGGAGCTGGCGCTGGTGGCTGCGGTCCTGGCGCTCGCCCTCGGCGTTCCGATGGGTGTGTATGCGGCGCTCAAGCGCGGCACGTTCACCAGCCAGCTGTTCATGACCCTGTCCCTGCTGGGCGTCTCGCTGCCGACTTTTCTCATCGGCATCCTGCTGATCCTGGTGTTCGCGGTCACGCTGGGCTGGTTCCCGAGCTTCGGCCGCGGCGAGGTGGTGCAGCTGGGGTGGTGGAGCACGGGCCTGCTCAAGGCCAAGGGCTGGCACCACATCACGCTGCCCGCCATCACGCTGGCGATCTTCCAGCTCACGCTGATCATGCGGCTGGTACGCGCCGAGATGCTGGAAGTGCTGCGCACCGACTACATCAAGTTCGCACGTGCCCGCGGCCTGTCCAACCGGGCCATCCACTTCGGCCACGCGCTCAAGAACACCCTGGTGCCCGTGATGACCATCACCGGCCTGCAACTGGGCGGCCTGATCGCGTTTGCCATCATCACCGAGACCGTGTTCCAGTGGCCCGGCATGGGCCTGCTGTTCATCCAGGCCGTGACCTTCGCCGACATCCCCGTGATGGCCGCCTACCTGTGCCTGATCGCCCTCATCTTCGTGGTGATCAACCTCGTGGTCGACCTGTTGTACTTTGCCGTGGACCCGCGCCTGCGCGTGGGCAAGGCAGGGGGGCACTGATGAACTCCCCCCTGAGTCGCTTCGCGCCATCCTCCCTGAGGGGGGACGCTCCCACCGCAAGGGCTGGACACGCCGCCTGCGCGGCGGGGCGGCCCTTGCGCGGGAGTGCTGGCCTGGGCCGCGCCGGTTTCGCCGGCTGTGGGTGTTGCACGAACGTCCTGGACGCTTGAAATGCAGTCGCTGAAATACAAGGCTGGAGGCCGGGCGTTTGCGCACATCGCGCAGTTCCATCCCGAGCTGACCGCTCTGCGCCGCGATCTGCACGCGCACCCCGAGCTGGGCTTTGAAGAGGTCTACACCGGCCAGCGGGTGAAGGAAGCCCTCAAGGTGTGCGGCGTGGACGAGATCCACGATGGCATCGGCCGCACCGGCATCGTCGCCCTGATCCGCGGCCGCAGCATCTCCAGCGGCAGCATGGTCGGGCTGCGGGCCGACATGGATGCGTTGCCGCTGGCCGAGCACAACGACTTCTCCTGGAAGTCGTGCAAGCCTGGCCTGATGCACGGCTGCGGCCATGACGGCCACACGGCCATGCTGGTCGGCGCTGCGCGCTACCTCGCCGAGACCCGCAACTTCGACGGCACGGCCGTGCTCGTGTTCCAGCCCGGCGAAGAGGGCTTTGCCGGCGCCCGCGTGATGATGGAGGACGGCCTGTTCGACCGCTTCCCGGTGCAGTCGATCTACGCCATGCACAACTGGCCGGCGATGAAGCCCGGCACGGTGGGCATCAACTCCGGCCCCATGATGGCCGCGGCCGACCGCTTCACCATCGAGATCACGGGGCGCGGCGGCCATGGCGCCCATGCCTACCAGACGGTGGACGTGCTGCTGGTGGCGGCCCACATCATCACGGCGGCGCAAAGCATCGTCTCGCGCAATGTGCGCCCCATCGAAAGCGCCGTGGTCAGCATCTGCGCTGCGCAGGCGGGCGACCTGGGCGCCTTCAGCGTGCTGCCCGGCTCCGCCACGCTCGTGGGCACCGTGCGCACCTTCGACCCCGTCGTGCAGGAGATGGTGGAGAAACGCCTCAAGGAGCTGTGCAACGCCATTGCCCTGGGCTTTGGCGCCACCGCCACCGTGCACTACGAACGCATCTACCCCGCCACCATCAACAGCGAGAGCGAAGCCGTCTTCGCCGGCGACGTGGCCGAATCCCTGCTGGGTGCGGACCATGTGGTGCGCGACCTGGAGCCCAGCATGGGCGCAGAGGACTTCGCCTTCATGCTGCAGACCCGGCCTGGCGCCTACCTGCGCATCGGCCAGGGCACGGGCGCGAGCGGCAGCGCCCTGCACAACAGCCGCTACGACTTCAACGACGACATCCTGCCGCTGGGCTCCGCATTGCATGCGAGCCTGATCGAGCAGTCGATGCCCTTGGCAACGCCCTGACAGCACCCGCTTCGCGCCGCGCCAGAACCCATCCCCCTGGATGTACACCCCTTACGCATCCTTTTCCACTACGAGGAGATTTCCATGAAATTCCAGAAGAAAGCCACCCTGGCTGCATTGTTTGTTGCGATGGCTGCAGGCAGCATGGTTGCCGGCGCGCAGACCATCCGGATCGCCAACCAGGGTGACGCGCTGTCCATGGATCCGCACTCGCTCAACGAATCGCTGCAACTGAGCGTGACCAGCAACGTGTACGAGCCGCTGGTCGGCCGCAACAAGGACCTGAGCGTCGCGCCCGCACTGGCCACGGCCTGGAAGCAGACCGCGCCCACCGTGTGGCGCTTCGAGCTGCGCAAGGGCGTGCTGTTCCATGACGGCACGCCTTTCACCGCCGACGACGTGGTGTTCAGCTTCGGCCGCATGAAGGGCGAAGGCTCCGACATGAAGGCCACCAACAGCGACATCAAACAGGTGCGCAAGATCGACGACCACACCGTCGAGATCGAAACCGTCGCGCCGCAGCCCATCCTGCCCGACGTGATCACGACCTCGTTCATCATGAGCAAGAAGTGGTGCGAGACCAACCAGGCCGTGATGCCCGTGGACCGCCGCAAGGGCATCGAGAACGCAGCCTCGTTCCGCGCCAACGGCACCGGCCCCTTCCGACTGCGCGAGCGCCAGCCCAATGTGCGTTCGGTGTTCGTGCGCAACGGCTCCTACTGGGGCAAGATCGAAGGCAACGTGAGCGAAGTGGTGTTCACCCCCATCTCCAACGATGCCACGCGCGTGGCGGCACTGCTGTCGGGCGAAGTGGATGTGATGGAGCCCGTGCCGGTGCAGGACATCGACCGCGTCAACAGCGGCGCCAACACGCGTGCCGTGACCGGCCCCGAGCTGCGCACCATCTTCCTGGGCATGGACCAAAAGCGCGACGAGCTGCTGTACTCCAACGTCAAGGGCAAGAACCCCTTCAAGGACAAGCGCGTGCGCCAGGCCTTCTACCAGGCCATCGACATCGAAGGCATCAAGAAGACCGTGATGCGCGGCGCGTCCAACCCCTCCGCACTGATGGTGGGCCCTGGCATCAACGGCTTCCAGCCCGACACCAAACGCCTGCCGTACGACGTCGAAGCCGCCAAGAAGCTGATGGTCGAGGCGGGCTACCCCAACGGGTTCGAAGTGTCCATGAACTGCCCGAACGACCGCTATGTGAACGACGGCCGCATCTGCCAGACCGTGGCCGCCAACCTGTCGCGCATCAACGTCAAGATCAACCTGCAGGCCGAGACCAAGGGCACCTACTTCCCCAAGGTGCTGCGCCGCGACACCAGCTTCTACATGCTGGGCTGGACGCCCACCACCTATGACTCGCACAACGCGCTCAACGCGCTCATGATCTGTCCGGACGAAAAGGGCGGTGCGGGCCAGTTCAACCTGGGCGCCTACTGCAACCCCAAGCTCGACGAGCTGACCAAGAAGGTGCTGGTCGAGACCGACAAGGCCAAGCGCGACGCCATGATCAAGGAAGCGTTCGACCTGCACAGCGCCGACATCGGCCACCTGCCACTGCACCAGCAGGCACTGGCCTGGGGTGTGAACAAGAACGTGAAGCTCGTGCAGATGGCCGACAACTTCATGTACTTCAAGTGGATGAGCATCAACAAGTAAGCGCTTGGTAAAAAAGACCGTCCGTAGAACGAAACATCGAGAGAACGACAGCCGGTTCTCTTGACCATCCACACCACCGCGAAGCCGCTACCCGGGCCCAGCGGTGGTGCCTGTTTACTGGTTCCCACAATGAAAACAACCCTTGCCCGATGGTTTGACAGCGATGTCGGCTACAGCTTTCGCACCTCGCCGGTGGCGATGGTGGCTGCCGCGATTGCACTGATCTGCGTGTTCTGTTCGGTCTTTGCCGGATGGGTCGCGCCGCACAACCCCTTCGACCTGGCCACGCTCGAGCTCAGCGACGCCCGCCTGCCACCTGCCTGGAGCGCCGAAGGCTCCATGAAATACCCCCTGGGCACCGATGACCAGGGGCGCGACATCCTGTCTGCACTGATCTACGGCGCGCGCATCTCGCTCGTCGTGGGCCTGGCGTCCGTCGTGCTGTCGGTGGTCGTGGGCGTGGCCTTCGGCCTGCTGGCGGGTTTTCGCGGTGGCTGGATCGATGCGGTGCTCATGCGCCTGTGCGACGTGATGCTGTCCTTCCCCGCCATCCTGGTGGCGCTGCTGATCGCCGGCGTGGGCCGTGCCCTGTTTCCCAATGCGCACGAGTCGCTCGCCTTCGGCGTGCTGATCATCTCCATCTCGCTGACCGGCTGGGTGCAGTACGCGCGAACGGTGCGCGGCTCCACGCTGGTCGAGCGCAACAAGGAATACGTGCAGGCCGCCCGCGTGACGGGCGTGTCGCCGCTGCGCATCATGCGCAAGCACGTGCTGCCCAACGTCATGGGCCCGGTGCTGGTGCTGGCCACCATCCAGGTCGCCACGGCCATCATCACCGAGGCCACGCTGTCCTTCCTGGGCGTGGGCGCGCCGCCCACCTCGCCCTCGCTGGGCACGCTGATCCGCATCGGCAACGACTACCTGTTCTCGGGCGAATGGTGGATCACCGTATTCCCCGGCGCGATGCTGGTGCTGATCGCCTTGTCGGTGAACCTGCTCGGCGACTGGCTGCGCGACGCCTTGAACCCACGCCTGCGCTGAGCATATGGTCCCCACGCTCCGCACTGTCGTGTCGTCGCTGCCCCCCAAGGAGGCGCGTTTCGCCTTGGGGCGGCCCGGCGGCGAAACCACTGCCTCGTGCCTCCAAAGATAAAAACGGTACACCCATGAGTCTTCTCGAAGTCAAAAACCTCGTTGTCGAATTTCCGGGCCGCCGCGGTACCCTGCGCGCCCTGGACGACATCTCCTTTTCCATCGCGCCCGGCGAGATCCTGGGCGTGGTGGGAGAGTCCGGCGCCGGCAAATCGCTCACGGGCGCGGCCATCATCGGCCTGCTGGAGCCGCCAGGCCGCGTCGCCTCGGGCCAGATCCTGCTGGAAGGCCAGCGCATCGACAACCTCAGCAATGAAGAGATGCGCCACATCCGCGGACGCCGCATCGGTGCGATCTTCCAGGACCCGCTGACCTCGCTGAACCCGCTGTACACCGTGGGCCGCCAGCTCACCGAAACCATCCTGGCCCACCTGCCTGTGACGCCCGCCGAGGCCCGCCAGCGCGCCATTGCGCTGCTGCAGGACACCGGCATTCCGGCTGCGGCAGAGCGCATCGACCACTACCCGCACCAGTTCTCCGGCGGCATGCGCCAGCGCGTGGTGATCGCCCTGGCGCTGGCGGCCGAGCCCAAGCTCATCGTCGCGGACGAGCCCACCACCGCGCTCGATGTGTCCATCCAGGCGCAGATCATCACGCTGCTGAAAAACATCTGCAAATCGCGCGGCGCCGCCGTGATGCTGATCACCCACGACATGGGCGTGATCGCCGAGACCTGCGACCGCGTGGCCGTGCTGTATGCGGGCCGCGTGGCTGAGATCGGCCCGGTGCACGATGTGATCAACAAGCCGTCGCACCCCTACACCAGCGGGCTCATGGCCTCCATCCCCGACATGGAGCAGGACCGCGAACGCCTCAACCAGATCGACGGTGCCATGCCCCGCCTGAACGCCATCCCCAAGGGCTGTGCCTACAACCCCCGCTGCCCCAAGACCTTTGACCGCTGCATGACCGAACGCCCTGACCTGATGCCGGCAGGCTCCACCCGCGCTGCCTGCTGGCTGCACGCCGGTGCATCCGCGACGACCGCTGCCGCCTCCGCCGGAGTGACCGCATGAGCGCCGCCACCACCACGACCCACGCCGCCGCGGCGTCCACACCGGCGAAAAGCAACGCTCTCGTGCAGGCGCACGACCTCGCCAAGACCTTCGACGTGTCGGCACCCTGGCTCAACCGCGTGATCGAACGCAAGCCCCGCACGCTGCTGCATGCGGTGGACGGTGTGAGCTTCGAGATCGAGAAGGGCAAGACCCTGGCGCTGGTGGGCGAGTCCGGCTGCGGCAAGAGCACCGTGGCCCGCCTGCTGGTGGGCCTGTACGAGCCCACGCGCGGCGGCCTCACGTTCGACAAGCAGGATGCGCACGCCGCGTTCAAGGGCAACGATGCCCGCGCCATGCGCCGCCGCATCCAGATGATCTTCCAGGACCCGTACGCCAGCCTGAACCCCCGCTGGCTGGTCGAAGACATCATCGGCGAGCCGCTCAAGGAGCACGGGCTCATCACCGACAAGGCGGAGCTCAAGCAACGCGTGGGCGAACTGCTCAAGTCCGTGGGCCTGTCGCCGCTGGACATGGTCAAGTACCCGCACCAGTTCTCCGGCGGCCAGCGCCAGCGCATCTCCATTGCCCGCGCCCTGGCCACCGAACCCGAGTTCCTGGTGTGCGACGAGCCCACCTCGGCGCTCGACGTGTCGGTGCAGGCGCAGGTGCTCAACATCATGAAGGACCTGCAGCGCGAGCGGCAGCTCACGTACCTGTTCATCAGCCACAACCTGGCCGTGGTGCGCCACGTGAGCGACCAGGTCGGCGTGATGTACCTGGGCCGCCTGGTGGAGCTGGCCGACAAGCACACGCTGTTCGACACGCCGCGACACCCCTACACGCGCATGCTGCTCGATGCCATCCCCAAGATGCACGACACCGGCAAGGCGCGCACACCGGTGCAGGGCGAAGTGCCCAACCCGCTGAACCCCCCACCGGGCTGCGCCTTCAACCCCCGCTGCCCGCATGTGAACGAGCGCTGCCGGGCCGAGCGCCCCGCGCTGCTGAACATCGGCGGCATCCGCATCGCGTGCCACGCGGTGGAAGAAGGGCGCATCTAGCCTGCGCTACCGCGCTGCGATGATGGCAAGGGCTCCTCAGGGAGCCCTTTTTTCGTGGAGCGGCGGGGAGGGCGTCACACCGGGCGCTGCGCGGCGCACATGTCCGTCCTTGCGTTGCGCACGGCCGTTGTCAAGCGGTGAAATTTGTGGCGCGGGATGGAACGCCCGCCGGGGTCTGGTTACTCATGGCGTGAAAGGACATCTCCCGCCATGTCATCCCCCGTCAACGCCGGCGCACAGCTGCACGGCATCTCGCTGCAGCACAATTTTCAGCAAGGCCCGGTCGGCAGCCTGGGCGGCCGCAGTGTGCAGCAGGCACCTGCCCAGGCGCCGCGCAGCCTGGGCCACGTGCTCTCCGACATCGGGCGGGGCATACAGAACATCGCGTCGCGGGTGCTCAATGCGGTCACGCCCCATGGCGTGCGCACCGAGTCCAAATTCCGCGCGGGCCTGGAGGCCACCAGCGCGCACATGGGCCAGCTGCTGGGCGCCATCTCGCATTCATCGACGCACCAGGCCGACGGTGCGGCCGCGCAGAAGCTCCTGGGCGGCCTGCGGGATGTGGCCGCCCCGGTGACCAGCCGCGGCGCCAGCCTGGACACCGTCGTGCGCGAACGCACCACCGCCCAGCTCCAGCAGATGACCCCGGATGAGCGCCAGGCCCTGCACAAGGGCCTCGTCATGGCGGAGAACAGTGCCTTGAAGGGCGACCCCGTGCTCGCCGCCGTGCGCTCGGCCATGGAGCAGCATGCCATCGACCAGGGCATGGCCGCACTGCAGGGCGACCTGGACCTGGCCATCGCGATGACCGCCAAGGAGGCGCAGGATACCGGCATCACGGGCCGGGCCTTCCAGCAGGTCTACGACACCGCACGCGAGGTGCTGCGCGACCAGGGCTTTGGCCACCTGCCCGACAAGGAATTCAAGGAAATGCAGCGCGCCCTGATGCTGCAGGCCGTGGAGGCCCGTGTGGGCGATGGCGACCCGGCCCAGGTCGTGCCCATGGCCCAGGTCATCAACCTGCTGCCCAGCAAGGAGCTGCATGCGCTGATGCACACGACCGCGCAGATCGGCCCCGAAGACCCGACGGCCGCGCGCTTCGTGGTGAGCGGCGCGATCGGCGTGCGCGCCGAAAAGCTCGAAAAGGCCGTGGCCGACGGCACGGCCGCGCTGCTGGCGCGCCGCCTGCCGTCCGAAGACGACCCGAGCGGCATGCTCCATGCGCCGCAGGCCGTGGCGCGCGACATCGCCGTCACCGGCAGTGCGCTGGCAGAGCTGCGCGCGCACTGCGACATCCACGGCATGCACTTCCCGGCTGCGCTGGAGGCGCCCGTCGCGCAGCTGCAAGGGCATCTGCAGGCCTACCTGAACCCGACCCACCTGTCGCAGTTGCCCGAGCTGAGTGCCGGACAGCTGCACAGCCTGGGCGATGGCCTGCGCGGCCTGGGCGTGCAGGCGGGGCAGGCCGAGATCGCGGCCGATGCCACGCGCCGCCGCTCCGAAGCGATGGACGCAGGCGCGCAGGCCATGCAGCCCGCGCTGCAGGCGCTCGCGCAGGGCGACACCGCAGGTTTGCTGCGCGGCCTGGGCATGGCCCAGCCCGCGGCCAATGCGGCCCTCGACGTGCACATCCGCCTGGGCATGAAGGTCGAGGGCGCGGACGAAGTGATGGCCTTCCGCGAAAAGCTGGTGGGCCACGCCATCAAAGACCTGGACACCCCGGCCCTGCAGGCGCTGTCCGCCCGGCTGGGCAGCCCGGCCGCCGAAGCCCTGTCCGACGAACTCGCGTCGGCCGCCATGCCGCTGCTGGGCGGCTCGGATGCGATGGAGGCCTACGACAGCGGCCTGGGCCGGCAGATGTTCGACCGGGCCACTGACCTGGGCATGCTCAAGCACTGCGTCGACCAGCGGCTGGGCGAGCTGGGGGCCACGGTGCCCGCGCCCGCCTGGGACGGCGCTCCGCCCGCGGCGGATGTGGTGCGCGACGTCTTCAGCGCGGTGCGCGTGGGCGGCAGCGCCGTGGTCGTGCGCTCGGGCACCGGCGGCCCGGCCGTGCAGGGTGCCGTGCAGGACAACCTGGACGCCATGCTGGCTGCGCCCGGCAACGACCGCGAGCATGAGGCGGGTGGCGTGAGCGAGGGTTTCGTCAAGGACCTGACGCGCGCGAGTTACACCGTGGCCGATGCGAGCGGCGCCGTACGCCCCATGATCGACAAGGACCATCCCGACAAGGCCGCCAGCGTGCGCTCCGCGGCCGCGCAGCTGCGCGAGCTGGCGGGGGGCAACGAGGCGCTGGCGCTCAAGGTGTCGCGCCTGGCCAACCAGAATGTGCTGGCCGGGGTGCAGCAGGTGCTCATGTCGCAGCAGAGCCCGCTGCGCCTGCCCGACGGCACCCCCGGCCGGCTGATGGGGCCGGAGCGCATCGAATACGCGCTGTCGAGCGACGGCGAAGGCGGCATCGTGCTGCAGGTGAACTACGCGGTCGAAGGCGCTGACGTGTTCCTGCCGGCGCCGCGCAACGCCCACGAAGGCGTGGGCATCCCGGTGCAGCTCGATGCTGCGCGCAGCGGCGGGCAGTTCCAGTTTGCGCTGCACGTCGGCGCCGAACTGGCCGTGAGCGTGCAGGAGCCGGTGCGTTTCACCTACGACACCGCAGCCCCCGCGGCGGTGTGACCGGCGCCGCTCCCCCGGCTGTTTCCCTCATCCTTTTTGCTGAATCGATCCCTCCATGTCCACCGCCGACCAACTTCTTCTCGACCTGGGCCAGACCGCAGGTCTGTCGCAACCCCTGCGTTTCGATGCGCAGGGCTGCGCCCGCCTGTTGTTCGACACCCGCCTGGCCATCGACTTCGAGCGCGACGATGACGCCGGCGTGCTGCAGGTCTACAGCGTGCTCGGGCCGCTGCCGGCCGAGGGGCGCGAGGCGCTGTACCAGCGGCTGCTGGAGGCCAACCTGTTTGGCTCCGCAACCGCCGGCGCCACGCTGGCCGTGGACGGCCAGACACGGGAGGTCGTGCTGTGCCGTACCGTCGATGTCCAGGAGACCGGCGGACCCGCATTCGTGCGGCTGGTGGAGCGCTTCGTGGCGGCGGCCGAGGACTGGAAGAAGCTGCTGCTGTCGGGTGCCAGCGCCGGACCCTCGGCGTCGCCGGCGGGCGCAGGCCCGGCCCCCGGCGCGATGATGGGCGTGCCGATGGGCGGCTTCCTGCGCGCCTGAGGCAGGGGCCCCGGGTCCGGGCACGGCCTGCGCCGCGCGCGGATCAGGGATCAGGCGTACCGCTTGGCCCGCAGGTTGTCCTTCATCTGCTGCAGGATGGGCTGCAGCGGGCTGCCGATGCGCAGGGCCACGCAGGTGGCCAGCACGTCGATGATGAGCAGGTGCATGAGCCGCGACACCATGGGGCTGTAGCGGTCGTAGCCCTCGGGGTGGTCGGCCGCCAGGTGGATCTGGCAGGTGCTGGCCAGCGGAGAGCCGCTGGCGGTGATGACGATGGTGGTGGCGCCGTTGCGGCGCGCGATATCGGCCGCGTCCATCAGGTCGCGCGTGCGGCCCGAGTTGGAGATGATCACCGCGCAGTCGCCGGGCCCGAGCAGGGTGGCGCTCATCACCTGCATGTGGCCGTCGCTCGTGGCAATCGACGTCACGCCCAGGCGAAAGAACTTGTGCTGCGCGTCCTGCGCCACGATGCCGGAGTTGCCCACGCCGTAGAACTCGATGCGCTTGCCGGTCTTCCAGGTCGCGGCAATGGCTTCGGCAGCGCGCTCCAGGGCCACGGTGCTGGCCGCATTGCGGTACTGCAAAAAGGCGGCCACGGCGTTGTCCACCACCTTCACCAGCACGTCGCCGGTCTTGTCGTCCGCATCCACGCTGCGGTGGATGAAGGGCACGCCCTCGCTCACGCTGCCTGCGAGCTTGAGCTTGAAATCCGCCAGCCCGTCATAGCCCATGCTGCGGCAAAACCGCACCACGGTGGGCTTGCTCACGTGGGCCCGCTCGGCCAGCTCGCGCACCGGCAGCCGCGCAAACGTGCGGGGGTCGGTCAGCACCAGCCGGCCCACGCGCTGTTCGGCGGGCGCCAACGAGGGGAGGGATGCGGTGATGCGTTCGAGCATGTCGGTAGGTGTGTGTCAGCCCAGGCCGGCGCCGGGCGGCTCACGGTGCATCGACGATGGGCGGGGCAGGGCTGTCATGGGAGCTCGGTGTGCGCCGCGCTGGCGGGCGGCGCGGGGGCGTTGTTCGCCTAATGTAACTTGGTTCCCAACATTCCGGACCCGGGTGATTCCTCCCTTTCATCATGCTTGCAGCGGGGTTGCGGGCTTCCCCCCTGGCCCCTGAAGGGGACGGGCGATAGCATCCTTTCATTCTGTAATTCCGATACCAAGGAGCCTTCCATGCGCAAACCTCTGCTGAAACTACTGGCCGGTGCGGCTCTGACGACCGCCGCCTGCGGCAGCTGGGCCCAGGGCCAGGTCAACATCATCTGTTCCGTGCAGGCCGAGTGGTGCAACCTGATGTCCACCGTGTACGCCAAGACCACCGGCACCAAGGTCAACATGACGGCCAAGGGCTCGGGCGAGGCGCTGGCCCAGCTCAACGCCGAGAAGGCCAACCCCAAGACCGACATCTGGTTCGGCGGCACGGGCGACCCGCACCTGCAGGCCGCGGAGCAGGGCCTCACGCTCGAATACAAGTCGCCGCAGCTCGCGCAGCTGTACCCCTGGGCGCAAAAGCAGGCCGCCGACTCCAAGTACCGCACCGTGGGCGTGTACCTGGGCCCGCTGGGCTTCGGCTACAACAAGGAGCTGCTGGCCAAGCGCAAGCTCAACCCGCCGCAGTCGTGGGCCGACCTGCTCAAGCCCGAGTTCAAGGGCGAGGTGCAGATGGCCAACCCCGCGTCGAGCGGCACGGCCTACACCATGATCGCCACGCTGGTGCAGATCATGGGCGAGGAAAAGGCGTTCGAATACCTGAAGGCGCTGCACCCCAACGTCAGCACCTACACGCGCTCGGGCACGGCCCCGGTCAAGGCGGCGGCGCGCGGCGAGACCACCGTCTCCGTGAGCTTCGTGCACGACGTGACCACCGAGGCCGTCAACGGCTTCCCCGTGGCGTCCATCACGCCATCCGAAGGCACCGGTGCCGAGGTCGGCTCCATGAGCATCGTCAAGAACAGCCCCAACGCCGAGGCGGCCAAGAAGTTCTACGAATGGGCGCTCACGCCCGGCGGCCAGCAGTTCGGCCTGGCGGCCAAGCAGTTCCAGCTGCCCAGCAACACCCAGGTGCCCAAGGACCCGCGCATGACGGACCCGGCCAAGATGAAGCTCATCAACTACGACTACGCCAAGTACGGCGCCAGCACCGAGCGCCGCCGCCTGATCGCGCGCTGGGAAAAGGACGTGCAGAACGCTGCGCGCTAAGGACTGGTGGTGTCGGTGACCGCGGCGGCGAACAGCGCAATTTCACGATCTCCTGCAACCCGCGCCTCGGTCAACCGACCCTTGTGGGTGTGGCTGGCCATCGGCGTGCTGGGCTACCTGGCCTTCCCCTGGTACGCCCAGCAGGACTCCAACGGCCTCCTGGCCATCGGCCAGGTCTTCAGCAGCGAGCAGGCGGGCAATGGACTCATGCAGGCCGCGCTGCTGGGGCGCTCCTGGCTGTGGCTGGGCCTGGTGGGGCTGGCCATCGCGGCCGCAGGCGCCGTCCTGCCTGCAGGCCGCCGGCAGGGCGCGGTGCTGGCAGTCGGCGGGGCGGTGGGCCTGCTGGCGCTGCTGCTCAGCGGCTTTGCCATCGGCGGGCGGGGCTGGGCCTTCGACTGGTTGAACCAGATGCTGGGCGAGTTGGGCGCGCGGCAGCCGGGCATCGGCTGGGGCGGGTTCGTGGTGCTCTCGGCGCTGCTGGTGCTGACGGCCTTCGGCGTGGCGCGGCGCGGTTTCTTCAAGGGCGATCTGTTCGTCGCAGCCGCCGTGCTGGCGTGCGGCAGCCTGCTGGCACTGTTCATCGTGTTCCCGGTGCTCAAGGCGTTGTCGGCGGCGTTCTTCCTGGAAGACGGCCCGTTCTCGCTGGGCGTGTTGTGGGAGCGCATTGCGCACGAGCGCAACTTCGGCCTGTCGTGTGTCAGCGGCGGCCAGCGTTGCGGAGTGGCATGGAACACGCTGTTTCTCGGGCTCATGACGGCCACCAGCACCACGCTGCTGGGTACCTTCATGGCGCTGATGGCCGAGCGCGCCTCGCGCCGCTATGCACGCCCGCTGAACATCGTGGCGCTGCTGCCCATCATCACGCCGCCTTTCGTGGTGGGCCTGGGCCTGATCCTGCTGTTCGGCCGTGCGGGCGTGTTCAACCAGTTCCTCGAATACGCGTTCGGCATCACGCCCTCGCGCTGGTTCTACGGCTGGTTCGGCGTGTGGGTGGCGCAGACATTTGCGTTCACGCCCATCGCCTTCATGATCATGCGCGGCGTGGTGCAGGGCGTGGCGCCCAGCCTGGAGGAAGCCGCGCAGACGCTGCGCGCCAGCCCCCACAAGACCTTCATGAGCGTGACGCTGCCCCTGCTCAAGCCGGGCCTGGCCAACGCGTTCCTGGTGGGTTTCATCGAAAGCATGGCCGACTTCGGCAACCCCATCGTGGTGGGCGGGCAGTTCTCGGTGCTGTCCACCGAAATCTTCTTCGCCATCGTGGGTGCGCAGTACGACCAGGGGCGCGCCGCGTCGCTGGCGTGGATCCTCACGTTCTTTGCGCTCACGGTGTTCGCCATCCAGCGCGGGCTGCTGGGCAAGCAGAACTTCACCACGGTGTCGGGCAAGGGCGACGCGGGCATCGCCATGCCGCTGCCCACCGGCGTGCGCCGCGTCGTGCATTCCATCGCGCTGCCGTGGATGGCATTCACGCTCATCGTGTACCTGTTCGCGCTGGCCGGCGGCTTCGTGCAGACCTGGGGCCGCGACTACACCATCACGCTGGCGCACTTTCGCACCGCGTTCAGCATGGAGTGGGGCGAGTTCGGCATCGTGTGGGCCGGCACCGCCTGGAGCTCGCTGTTCACCACGCTCAAGCTCGCGGCCATCTCGGCGCCGCTCACGGCCACACTGGGCATCGGCATCGCCTGGCTGCTGGCGCGCACCGAGTTCCGGGGGCAGGGCGCCTTCGAGTTCGCCGCCCTGCTGGCTTTTGCCATCCCTGGCACCGTGCTGGGCGTGAGCTACATCCTGGCGTTCAACGTGCCGCCGTTCGAGCTCACGGGCACCGCGCTCATCATCGTGCTGTGCTTCATGTTCCGCAATCTGCCGGTGGGGGTGCGTGCAGGCACGGCGGCGTTCAAGCAGCTCGACCGGTCGCTGGACGAGGCCTCGGTGATGCTGCGGGCCGGCAGCGTGCAGACGTTGCGCCACGTGGTGCTGCCGCTGCTCAAGCCGGCGCTGGTGGCCGCGCTGGTCTACAGCTTCGTGCGGGCCATCACCACGGTGAGCGCGGTGATCTTCCTCGTCACCGCCGAGAACGAGCTGGCCACCACCTACATCATCGGCCGCGTGGGCAACGGCGACTACGGCGTGGCGCTGGCGTACTGCACGGTGCTCATCGTGCTGATGTCGGCCTCCATCGGCCTGATCCAGCTGGTGGTGGGTGAGCGCAAGCTGGGCCGACGAGGAAGCACCCCCTGAGTCGCCTTCGGCGCCTTCCCCCTCGAGGGGGATGACGCCCTCGCTGCGGGGCGGCCCTTGCTCGGCGTCCTGCGCATGCGCCACGCCCGTTAATTCGCGTCATCGTCCATTGAAAAGACAACCATGAACAACATCGAAGATGCGGGCATCGTGTTCCGCAACATCACCAAGCGCTATGGCCGCGACGCCTCGTCGGGCCTGGCCGTCAAGGGCATCAGCTTCGAGGTGCCGCGCGGCACGCTGGCCACCATCCTGGGCCCGTCGGGCTGCGGCAAGACCACCACCTTGCGCATGATCGCGGGGCTGGAGTCGCCCACCTCCGGCGAGATCTTCATCGGCGGCAAGAACGTGACCACGCTCGGCCCGGCGCAGCGCAACGTGAGCATGATGTTCCAGAGCTACGCGCTGTTTCCGCACATGAACGTGGCCGAGAACGTGATGTACGGCCTGCGCATGTCCGGCCAGCGTGACGAGGTGGCGCGCGCCAAGGCGGTCGAGGCACTGCGCGGCGTAGGCCTGGTGGGCTATGACGACCGGCTGCCGAGCGAGCTGTCTGGCGGGCAGCAGCAGCGCGTGGCGCTGGCCCGCGCGCTGGTGCTGGAGCCCGAGGTGCTGCTGTTCGACGAGCCGCTGTCCAACCTCGACGCCCGCCTGCGCCGCGAGATGCGCGAGGAGATCCGCGCGCTGCAGCAGCGCCTGTCGCTCACTGTGGCCTACGTCACGCACGACCAGAGCGAGGCCATGGCGGTCAGCGACCAGATCATCGTGATGAACCAGGGCCTGATCGCCCAGCAGGGATCGCCCCGCGCGCTGTACGAAACCCCCGGCAGCGAGTTCGTCGCCGGCTTCATGGGCGAGGCCATGCTGTTCCCCGCCACGGCCCGCGCCGATGGCACGGTGACCGTGGGGCCGCTCACGATCCGCCCGCGGGCCTGCCAGCAGCAGGGCGCGGTCAAGGTCGCGGTGCGGCCCGAGGCATGGCGCATCGAGCGCCAGGGCGAGGGGCTGATGCCCGCGCGGCTGGAGAAGGCCGCGTACCTGGGCGCAGTGCACGAATACACCTTTGCCACAGAGCTTGGGCCGATCTTCGTCGTGTCGTCGGACCTGAGCGACGTGCTCACGCCGGGCGAGGACGTGCGGCTCGGCCTGGGCGTGCACGGGGTATCGGTGGTTGGTAGTACCGACTGAGCGGACGCTGATGTTCAATAATGACGCCATGAACCAACTCGACGCCCTCAAACAGTTCACCACCGTGGTTGCCGACACCGGCGACTTCAAGCAACTGGCGCAGTTCCAGCCCCAGGATGCCACCACCAACCCGTCGCTGATCCTCAAGGCCGTGCAAAAGCCCGAGTACGCGCCGCTGCTGCAGGACACCGTGGCCCAGTTCCGCGGCCGCGCGATGGACGAGATCATCGACCGCCTGCTGGTGCGCTTTGGCCGCGAGATCCTCGCGACCATCCCTGGGCGCGTGTCCACCGAAGTGGATGCCCGCCTGAGCTTCGACACCAGCGCCACCGTCACCCGCGCCGAACGCATCATCGAGCTGTACCAGGCCGAAGGCATCCACATCGACCGCGTGCTCATCAAGATCGCCGCCACCTGGGAAGGCATCAAGGCCGCCGAGCAGCTGGAGCGCAAGGGCATCCACACCAACCTCACGCTGCTGTTCTCGTTCGCGCAGGCCGTGGCCTGCGGCGAGGCCAAGGTGCAGCTGATCTCGCCGTTTGTCGGCCGCATCTACGACTGGTACAAGAAGCAGGCCGGCGCCCAGTGGGACGAAGCCGCACGCGCCGGTGCCAACGACCCGGGCGTGCAGTCCGTCACGCAGATCTACAACCACTACAAGCGCTTTGGCATTGCCACCGAGGTCATGGGCGCGAGCTTTCGCAACGTGGGCCAGATCACGGCGCTGGCCGGCTGCGACCTGCTGACCATCGCCCCCGAGCTGTTGGCGCAACTGGCCGCCAGCGACGCGCCGCTGCAGCCCGCGCTGAACGCCCAGGCCGCCAAGACCCTGGACCTGGCTGCCGTGAGCTACGACGAAGCGGGCTTTCGCTTTGCGTTGAACGAAGACGCCATGGCCACCGAAAAGCTGGCGGAAGGCATCCGCGCTTTCGCGGCGGACGCGGTCAAGCTGGACAAGCTCATTCAGGCTGCGTGAGAGGCTGCTCAAGCAGTTTGCTATAAAAAACATAGCTGCCACCGCTTGTCTATCAAGCGGTAGCAGCTTTTTTTATGTGGATTTGAGCGAATTCAGGTGGCGTGTGAAGGCTGTGCACCGCTGATCCGCCGCGCCCCGATGCGGGCGCCCGTCGACGTGCGAAGGCGCCGACGCGCCAACGCTCAGCCCGCCCGCAGCCGCAGCCCCACGCGCAACCCGTGCGGCGCCACGTTCTCGGCCACGGCCTGGCCGCCGTGGCGCAGCGCAATTTCTTCCACGATGGACAGCCCCAGGCCGCAGCCGCCGGGCTTGTCCGAGCCGCGCCAAAAGCGTGCGAACAGGTCCGGCAGGTTGCCCGCCGGTACGCCCGGGCCGTCGTCTTCCACCAGCAGCGTGGCCCAGCGGTCCGGCGTTGCATTCACGCGCACGGTGACCGTGGCGCCCGCGCCGGCGTAGTGCAGCGCGTTGTCGATCAGGTTGTTCAGCGCCTCGCGCAGCAGCAGCGGGTGGCCCTGTACGGTCAGGTAGTCGTCGCCCTCGTAGCCCAGGTCCATGCCCTGCGCCAGCGCGCGCGCGGCCCATTCACGCGCCACCTCGCGGGCCAGCGCGGCGATGTCCACCGCCTGCATCTCCACGTTCGATTCGGAGCGCGCCAGCTGCAGCAGCTGGTGCACCAGGTGGGCGCTGCGCTGGGCGGCGGCCAGCACCTTCTGCAGCCGCTCCTGCACGGCGGGCTCGTGGCTTTCGTGCAGGGCCAGCTCGGTCTGGCCGATCAGGCCGGCCAGGGGCGTGCGCAGCTGGTGCGCGGCGTCGTTCAAGAAGCGCTTTTCCTTGCGCTGCCCGCGCGCTACCGTCTCCAGCAGGCCGTTGATGGTGCTGGCCAGGGAGTGCACTTCCTGCGGCGCGGACGTGAGCTCGATGGGCGGCAGCGGGTCGGCGGTGTTGTGCTTGCGCGCGCCGGCTTTCTCGATCTGCGCCTCCAGGCGCTTTAACGGCTGCAGCCCGCGCAGCACGCCGGCGTAGACCACGGCGCTCAGCGCCAGGCCCATCAGGCCCATGGGCAGCAGCATTTGTTCGAGCAGCTCCTGCGCGATGCGCTCGCGCACCGTCAGGCTCTGCGCCACCTGCACGCGCAGGGTCTGGCGGGTCTGGGGCGTGCCGTAGTCCACATCGAGCAGGGCCACGCGCACGGGCTTGTCGTCCACGCGGGCCTGGTACAGGTACGGTTCGCCCACGCGCACGTCCACGGGCGGCGGCGAGGGCAGCTGCGCGTTGCCCAGCAGAAAGCGCCCGGGCGGGGACGAGACCATGTAGGTGATGCGGTCGGCCGGGTCCTGCTCCAGGATGTCCTGCGCCGCCTTCGGGAAGTCCACCAGCAGCCCGTCGCCGATGGGCTTGATCTGCCGCGCCAGCGCCCGCACCGACTGCGTCAGCGTCTGGTCGATGCCCTTCTCGCCGTTTTGCAGCGCCACGCGCCACGCCAGAAAGCCGCCTGACAGCCACAGCACCAACTGCGGCAGCAGCAGCCACAGCAGCAGCTTGCGCTGCAGCGAAACGCCGTGGATGGGCCGCATGTCAGCGCTCCGCCGTTCGACAGGGGGCGGTGCAGCCGCCCAAGGAAGGGGTCATGGCTTTTCGAGCATGTAGCCCAGGCCGCGGATGTTGCGGATGGTCAGGCTGGTGTCGTCGAGCTTCTTGCGCAGGCGGTGCACATACACCTCCAGCGCGTTGGAGGCCAGTGGCGGTGCCGACTGGCCGGGCTCCGGCGGGCCTGCGCGCCAGGCGGCCAGCACGTCGTCGCGCGTGACGACTTCGCCGCAGCGGTTGACCAGCAGTTCCAGCAGTTCCCACTCGCGCTGCGTGAGTTCCAGCGGCGTGCCGTCGAGCGTGGCCGCCTGGCTGGCATGGTCCAGCAGCAGCGCGCCGATGGTGGTGCTGGGCCCGCCCGAGGCGCTGCTGGGCTGCGTGAACGCGGGCTGCCGCGCGCGGCGCAGCATGGCCTGCAGGCGGGCCTGCAGCTCCTGCATGTTGAAGGGCTTGGTGATGTAGTCGTCGGCCCCTGCGTTGAGGCCCGCCACCCGGTCGTCGATGCCGTCGCGGGCGGTGAGAATCAGCACCGGCAGGCCGGCGATGTGGCCGCGGACCCAGGTCAGCAGCTCCATGCCGTCGGCGCCGGGCAGGCCCAGGTCCAGGATGATCCCGTCCACCGCCTGGGTCTGCAAAAGCGCGGTGGCCTGCGCCACACTGCACGCCGTGCAGACATCGTATTCAAGCTGTTTGAGCTGCCCGGTGAGGGCGTCGAGCAGCAGGGCATCGTCTTCAACGATCAGTAGGGTGGGCATGGTCTGTGAGCATAGCAAAGCATCCCGCCTGCGGTGGATGCAGAGCCTGCACCCGAGCCCAGGGCTGAGCCCAGCCGACGCTGTAATTCGATAACCGGGCTAGGAGACTGGCATGTAACCAACAACCCGGGAAAGCCCTGATATGTTCATTAATTATTGTAATTAAAGTACCGACTGCGCTGAACGTCACCGGTATGTGGCGCGTAAACGGATTCAAACATCGAGGAGACAAGGGTATGTGGAAGATGACGAAGATCGCCGCAGTGGCGGTGGGCCTGGCGGCAGCGATGTCTGCCAGCGCGGGGGAGGTCGAGGTTCTGCATTACTGGACTTCGGGCGGTGAGGCCAAGTCGGTCGCCGAACTCAAGAAGATCATGCAGGCCAAGGGCCACACGTGGCGCGACTTTGCCGTGGCCGGTGGCGGTGGCGACAGCGCCATGACCGTGCTCAAGAGCCGCGTGATCTCGGGCAACCCACCGTCTGCCGCGCAGACCAAGGGCCCGGCGATCCAGGAGTGGGCATCCGAAGGCGTGCTGGCCAACATGGACGCACTGGCCAAGGCCGAGAAGTGGGACGAGCTGCTGCCCAAGGTGGTCGCCGACGTCATGAAGTACAAGGGCGCCTACGTGGCCGCCCCGGTCAACGTGCACCGCGTCAACTGGATGTGGGGCAGCTCCGAAGCCCTGAAGAAGGCCGGCGTGGCCGCCATGCCCAAGACCTGGGACGAGTTCTTCGCCGCCGCCGACAAGCTCAAGGCCGCAGGCCTCGTGCCCGTGGCCCACGGCGGCCAGAACTGGCAGGACTTCACCACCTTCGAATCGGTGGTGCTGGGTGTGGGTGGCGCCAAGTTCTACCAGGACGCCCTGGTCAAGCTCGACGACAAGGCCATCAACAGCGACACGATGAAGAAGTCGCTCGAGACCTTCCGCCGCATCAAGTCGTACACCGACGCCGGCGCCCCCGGCCGCGACTGGAACCTGGCCACGGCCATGCTGATCCAGGGCAAGGCGGGCTTCCAGCTGATGGGTGACTGGGCCAAGGGCGAGTTCCTGGCGGCCAACAAGGTGCCGGGCAAGGACTTCCTGTGCGCCGCCGCACCGGGCACCACCACGGCCTACACCTTCAACGTGGACTCCTTCATCCTGTTCAAGCTCAAGGACGCCGCCGCCCAGAAGGCGCAGAGCGACCTGGCCAGCTCCATCATGAGCCCCGAGTTCCAGGAAGTGTTCAACCTGAACAAGGGTTCCATCCCGGTGCGCGCCGGCCAGAAGATGGACAAGTTCGACGACTGCGCCAAGGCCTCGGCCAAGGACTTCATCGACACCGCCAAGAGCGGCAGCCTGCTGCCCAGCGTGGCGCACGGCATGGCGATCGCGCCCGCGACCGAAGGTGCCATCAAGGACGTCGTCAGCCAGTTCTGGAACGACGACAAGGTGAGCGTTGCCGATGCGGTGAAGAAGATCGCGGCCGCCGCGAAGACCAAGTAAGTCCGAAGTAAACCAAACCCCAGAGGGATCCCATCATGATGAAAAGAAACCGCCTGACGGCGGTGGCTTTGGCCGCCGCATGCGCGATGAGTAGTGCCATGGCAATGGATGTTGCCGGCTTCGAGTTCAACGGTTACTCGCGGGGCGGCCCGGTGTTCAACCACTCCGACGGCGTCAAGGGCAACCTGACGCTCGGCGGCGAGCTGCAAAAATACCGCCTGGGCAACGAAGGCGACAACGGCATCGAAGTCAACTTCGCCAAGGGCTTCGAGACCAACGGCATCAAGTGGAAGATCAACTACATGCCCGCCAAGTGGGGCAGCGGCGACATCAGCACCGAGCAGGCCTTCGTGGAAATGAGCGGCTTCTCGTTCTCCCCCGAAGCCAAGTTCTGGGCCGGCCAGCGCCGCCTGCGTATCCAGGACGTGCACATCGTCGACTACTTCCTGCTCAACTACGGTGACAACGTCGGCGCCGGCGTGACCGACGTGCCGATCGGCGGCATGAAGCTGGGCGTGGGCGTGTTCTCGGGCGACAAGTTCGACGGCAACCTGCCCAACGACGTGAAGGCGCACCGCATCAACGCCGACCTGTCCGAGATCAACACCAACCCTGGCGGCAAGCTGCGCGTGCTGCTCACGGCCGTGGGCGGCAAGAACCAGGTCGGCGGCGGCTCGGGCTCGGGCGTGTCGCTGATGCACACGCAAAAGGAATTCCTGCTGCCGAGCATCAGCAACACGCTGTACCTGCAGACGTCCCGCGGCCATGCCCGCATCGATGGTGAGTTCGAGTCCATCGACGGCACCCGCGCCGGCCGCCGCTCCACGCGGATCGCCGACTCCATCAACTGGCAAAGCGGCCCCTTCGGCGGCCAGGCCCTCATTGGCTACCAGACCAACAAGGCCGACCTGACCGGCGTGGAGACCAAGGACTTCTCGCTGGGCGGCCGGGGTTCGTACGCCTTCACGCAGAACTTCAAGATGCTGGCCGAGCTGTCGACCACGACCCGCAAGGGCAACACGGGCCCTGACCAGCGCCTGTCCAAGGTCACGCTGGCCGGCGCCCTGGCGCTGTCGGAAGACTTCTGGTCACGCCCTGAACTGCGCCTGTATGTGACCAAGGCCAACTGGAACCAGGCAGCGGCCGTGGCGAATGCCGCCACGTTCGGCGCCAACGGCAAGACCTCGCGTACGCTGGTGGGCGTGCAGTACGAGGTCTGGTGGTAAGCAATTCCACACCGGGCCGCAGGGCGTGCTGCCAAGGTTTGCGCCTTGGCGGCGCCGCCCGGCGGCCCGGGCATGGAATGGTGAAGTGAGTGAGTGAGTGAGTTAGCGAGTTAGTCAGAGGTTACTTTGTTCGGTTGGGGGGCACTCTGTGCGTGCCCCCCTTTTTTCATATTGCAGGCACATGCCACACATTCTTCGCAGCCGTCCAAGATGGCTCCCACGCTTCGCCCTTGTCCTGGCCTTTGCCCCTGCGCGGGCCGCTGATCGCAAGGCCCTGGCTTTTCATTCGGGGGTGGCCCGGCGATGACCAAGAATTCATTGGAGACCTGGTTGCCCAAGCTGGTCGTGACACCGGCTTTTGTGCTGGGCTTCGCTTTCATCTACGGCCTGATGGTGTGGAACGGCGTATTGAGCCTGACCGTGTCCCGCATGCTGCCCAACTACGAGTGGGCGGGCCTGGCGCAGTACGAGCGCCTGTGGGAGATGGACCGCTGGTGGGTGGCGCTTAAAAACCTGGGCATCTTCGGCGTGGGCTACGTCGGCGGGTCGCTCGCCATCGGCGTGGTGCTGGCCGTGCTGCTGGACCAGAAGATTCGTGCCGAAGGCGCGCTGCGCACCATCTACCTGTACCCCATGGCGCTGTCGTTTGTCGTCACGGGCACGGCGTGGAAGTGGCTGCTGAACCCCGGCCTGGGCATCGAAAAGATGGTGCGCGACTGGGGCTTTCCCAACTTCGAATTCGGCTGGCTGGTTGACACCGACATGGCCATCTACTGCGTGGTGATCGCCGGCATCTGGCAGAGCGCGGGCTTCGCGATGGCGCTGTTCCTGGCGGGGCTGCGCGGCATCGACGACAGCATCATCAAGGCCGCGCAGGTCGATGGCGCATCGCTGCCGCGCATCTACTGGCGCATCGTGCTGCCCGCGCTGCGGCCCGTGTTCTTCTCCACGCTCATGGTGCTGTCGCACCTGGCGATCAAGAGCTTCGACCTGGTGATGGCGCTCACGGCCGGCGGGCCGGGATTTGCCACCGACGTGCCAGCCACCTTCATGTACACCATGTCGTTCTCGCGCGGCCAGATCGGCCTGGGCGCAGCCAGCGCGACCATGATGCTGGCCACCGTGGCGGCCCTGGTCATCCCCTATCTCTACAGCGAACTGCGGACCAAGCCCCATGACCGCTAAGCCCTCTTTGCTCCCGTCCGTGGGCCGCTTTCTGGTCTACGCGGTGCTGGCCCTGGCCACCGCCTTCTTCCTGCTGCCGCTGTACGCGATGCTCGTCACCTCGTTCAAGGACGCCGAGGAGATCCGCAGCACGTCGCTGCTGGCCCTGCCCGCGGCGCTGAACTGGTCGGCCTGGGGCACGGCGTGGTCCAGCGCCTGCACGGGCGTGGACTGCAACGGACTGCGCCCGTTCTTCATGAACTCGGTGGCCATGGCCGTGCCGGCGGTGCTGATATCGACCGTGTGGGGCGCGCTCAATGGCTACGTGCTCAGCCTGTGGAAGTTTCGCGGCAGCGACACGCTGTTCGGCCTGCTGCTGTTCGGCGTGTTCATGCCCTTCCAGGTGGTGCTGCTGCCGATGAGCCAGGTGCTCGGCTGGCTGGGGCTGTCCAGCTCCATCACCGGCCTGGTGATGGTGCACTGCCTGGCGGGCCTGGCGGGCACCACGCTGTTCTTTCGCAACTACTACGCGGCCATCCCGAAAGAGCTGGTGAACGCGGCGCGCATGGATGGCGCCAGCTTCTTCCAGATCTTCTGGCGCATCGTGCTGCCGCTGTCCACGCCCATCGTGATGGTCACGCTGATCTGGCAGTTCACCAACATCTGGAACGACTTCCTGTTCGGCGTGGTCTTCTCGGGCACCGACTCCAAGCCGGTGACCGTGGGCCTGAACAACCTGGCCAACACCAGCTCCAGCGTGAAGGCCTACAACGTGGACATGGCCGCCGCCATCATCGCGGGCCTGCCCACCATGGTGATCTACGTTCTCGCAGGCAAGTTCTTCGTGCGCGGCCTGACGGCCGGCGCAGTCAAGGGTTAAGGGTAATCAAGAAAATGGCGTCATCACTCGACATCGCAGGCATCAACAAACGCTTTGGCAAGGGCGACAAGAGCGTGGAGGTGCTGCGCAAGGTGGACATCCACGTGGCACCGGGCGAATTTTTGATCCTGGTCGGCCCCTCGGGCTGCGGCAAATCCACGCTGCTCAACATCATTGCGGGCCTGGACGAGCCCACCGAGGGCGAGATCCGCATCGCCGACAAGAACGTGGTGGGCATGCCCCCGCGCGACCGCGACATCGCCATGGTGTTCCAGAGCTACGCGCTTTACCCCACGCTGTCCGTGGCGGACAACATCGGCTTTGCGCTGGAGATGCGCAAGATGCCCAAGCCCGAGCGCCAAAAGCGCATCGACGAAGTCGCCGCCATGCTGCAGATCACCCACCTGCTCGACCGCCGGCCCAGCCAGCTGTCGGGCGGCCAGCGCCAGCGCGTGGCCATGGGCCGGGCGCTGGCGCGCCAGCCGCAGCTCTTCTTGTTCGACGAGCCGCTGTCCAACCTGGACGCCAAGCTGCGCGTGGAGATGCGCGCCGAGATCAAGCGCCTGCACCAGGCCAGCGGCATCACCAGCGTGTACGTGACGCACGACCAGGTCGAGGCCATGACCCTGGGCTCGCGCATCGCGGTGATGAAGGGCGGCGTGGTGCAGCAGCTGGGCACCCCCGACGAGATCTACAACCGCCCGGCCAACACGTACGTGGCGACCTTCATCGGCTCGCCCACCATGAACCTGCTGCGCGGCGGCGTGCAGCCGGCCGGGCAGTTCGGCATCGAGGGCGCGTCGCTGAGCCTGGCACCGCCCCGGTCCGTGCCCGAGATGCTGCTGGGCGTGCGGCCCGAGCACCTGCAGATGCAGGACGACGCGCCCTGGCGTGGCCAGGTGAGCGTGGTCGAGCCCACCGGGCCGGACACCTATGTGATGGTCGAGACCGCCGCTGGCAACGTCACGCTGCGCACCGATGCGCAAACGCGCGTGCAGCCCGGCGACCATGTGGGCCTGACCGTGGCGCCGGCCAACGCGCACTGGTTCGACGCGAAGACCGAAGAGCGGCTGGGCTGATGTGTAGCGACAGCGCCCTGGGATTGGCGGCGCTGCTGTAGCCTCGCTCTCGCGACCGCTTCCGACGAGGGCAGGGGGCGCACCCGATGCCCGGGCGGCACCGGTTCCACGACCGCGCTCGCTGCGCGCATCAAAACGTCCAAGATGTTTCGGACGGAGACTTAGGTCTTTGCGGGGCTTTGTATTTCAGGTAAAAACTGCCTGTACCGCTCGTCCATCAAGCGCAAGCAGCTATATTTTTCATAGCTGCAGAACATTTTTCTTCAAGCCCATGCACTCCACGCACCCGCAGCGCCTTCTCGCCGACATCGGCGGCACCAACATCCGCCTGGCCTGGCAGGACTCGCCCACCGGCCCGCTCAACGACACCCGGGTGCTGCCCTGCGCGCAGTTCCCCACCGTCGATGCCGCGCTGTCGGCATACCTGAATGAAGTGGGCGTGCCCACGCCGCGCGAGGCTGCCTTCGGCATTGCCAACCCGGTGACGGGCGACGCCATCCGCATGACCAACCACAGCTGGAGCTTCTCGCAGCGCGCGGTGCGCGACGCGTTCGGCTTCGAGCGGCTGGTGGTCATCAACGACTTCACGGCGTTGGCGCTGGCGCTGCCGCTGCTCACGCCCGACCTGCTGCGCCAGGTCGGCGGCGGCCAGGCGGTGCCCGGCAGTGCCATTGCGCTCGTGGGGCCCGGCACGGGGCTCGGGGTGTCCGGCCTGGTCTTCCCGCCAGGCTCCAGCGCGGGCGTACCGCTGTCGGGCGAGGGCGGGCACGTCACGCTGGCCGCGCAGACGCAGCGTGAATTCGACGTGCTGGCCATCCTGCAGGAGCGCTACGGCCACGTGTCCGCCGAGCGCGCCGTGTGCGGCGCGGGCCTGGTGGACCTGTACCACGCGGTGCGCCGCCTCGCGCAGCGCGGCGGCAAAGAGGTGAGCTCCGCCGCGCAGGTGACCGAACTGGCGCTGCAGTCCCAGGATGCCCTGGCGCTCGAGGCGCTGGATCTGTTCTGCGGCTTTCTGGGCAGCGTGGCCGGCAACCTGGCCCTGACGCTGGGCGCCCGCGGCGGCGTGTACCTGGGCGGCGGCATGGTGCCGCGCCTGGGCGAGTGGTTCGACCAATCCTCGTTCCGCGCACGCTTCGAGGCCAAGGGGCGCTTCAAGTCCTACCTCGCAGACATTCCCTGCTGGATCATCGACCCCAGCGCCACGCCCGCGCTGTACGGTGCATCACGCGCACTCGATATCGCGGGCTCCGAAGGGTGACGGTGGGCGGCAGTGATCCGCCTGCGCCACCCTCGCAGGCTGCGCTGCCTGCACTGCAGCTGAGCGGCATCCACCACGTGGCGATCATCGCGAGCGACTACGCCCGCTCGCGCCACTTCTACACCGAGGTGCTGGGTCTGCGGGTGGTGAACGAGGTGTTCCGCGCCGAGCGGCAGTCGCACAAGCTCGACCTGGAGTTGCCCGACGGAAAGCAAGTCGAGCTGTTCTCGTTTCCAAACCCGCCAGCACGCCCCTCGTACCCCGAAGCCTGCGGCTTGCGCCATCTGGCGCTGCAAGCGACGGACCTTGCAGCCAGCCTGCAGGTGCTGGCGTTGCATGGTGTGACGGCAGAGCCGGTGCGCACCGATCCTTTCACGGGGGCGCTGTTCACCTTCATTGCGGACCCGGATGGGTTGCCGATCGAACTGGTGGGGCCGGCTGTCTATATGCCCGTTGCCGGAGAAGGCGGGTCAAAACCAGTATTTTGAGGAGTTCTCTCTGGTGACAAGCCGTGCATCAACGGACTGTAAGTTTTGATGCTGCGACAGGTGAAAAGTTACGGTGTAGCCGCGCTCAGATGTTCGGTTGGATTGCAACCAGTAGTCGCACTGATACGCACGGATATCCATCCTTTGGCAATTGGACTGCAGGCTCCCGCTGACCTCCATGACTTTTTCCAAACTTGAGCCAACCGGAATCTTCTGCAAAAAGCCTGCAGCTACGGCCTGTCCGCCCAGCTTGTCGAGATCGAGCGGCTCTGGATACGATGCCTGGTCAATGTTGAGAGACAGGAAGTGCATGAAGTCCAGATCTCGCGGTATACAGGCGCAAGCGGACTTCCACCCTGCCGGGGCTAGTGGGGCGAAGAAGGCCATGAGCCCCAGCAGGGCGATTGAAATCAAGGCAAAAAAGGTCTTTTGCTTCGCGGGCATCGTGCAGCTATGTTGAAGGCGAATGTGGACTATTGGAGGACCCCGCGGCTCTACATCTCCTCACTCCAGCAATGCCCATCGCGCGCGATCATCGCGCTGGCAGCGCTGGGGCCCCAACTGCCCGGTGCGTACGGGCGCGGGCCGGCGGGGTCGTTCCTCCAGTGCTGCAGGATGGGCTCCACCCAGCGCCAGGCTTCTTCCTGCTCGTCGCTGCGCACGAAGAGGTTCAGGCGCCCTGCGATCACGTCGAGCAGCAGGCGCTCGTAGGCGCCCACGCGCTCGGTGCCGAAGCGCTGGTCGAAGTCCAGGTTCAGCGCCACCTGCGACAGCGCGGGCTCGGTCTGGTTCTGGGGGGCACCCTGGGCCAGCAGGTGCAGCTCCAGGCCGTCCTTGGGCTGCAGGTTGATCACCAGGCGGTTCACCGCGCCGGTGGGCATCTTGAAGATGGGGTGCGGCACGGGGCGGAAGTTGACGACGATGTGCGCGTCGCGCCCCGCCAGCCGCTTGCCGGTGCGGATGTAGAACGGCACGCCCGCCCAGCGCCAGTTGGAGATCTCGGTGCGCAGCGCGACGAAGGTCTCGGTGGTGCTGTTGCCGGCCACGCCCTTTTCCTGCAAGTAGCCCGGCACGTTGTGCCCGTGTGTCTTGCCTGCGGCGTACTGGCCGCGGATCACGTGCTGGCCGATGGTTTCCATGCTCCAGGGCTTGAGCGACTGCAGCACCTTGAGCTTCTCGTCGCGGATCGCGTTGGCGCTGGAGTTGATGGGCGGCTCCATGCCGATGGCGCACAGCAGCTGCAGCGCGTGGTTCTGCACCATGTCGCGCAATGCGCCGGTCTGGTCGTAGAAGGCGCCGCGCGTTTCCACGCCCAGCTCTTCGGCGATGGTGATCTGGATGTTGGCGATGTGCTCGCGGCGCCACAGGGGCTCGAACAGCGCGTTGCCAAAGCGCATCGCAAACAGGTTCTGCACCGACGGCTTGCCCAGGTAGTGGTCGATGCGAAAGACCTGCTCTTCCTTGAGCACGCGGCGCAGCGTGTCGTTGATGGCCTGGTTCGATTTCAGGTCGTGGCCCAGCGGCTTTTCCAGCACCACGCGGGTGCTGGGGCCGTTCAGGCCGACGGCGGCGATCTGCTCGCACACGTTGGTGAACAGGCTGGGGGCCGTGGCCACGTACATCACCACCGTGTCGGCGCCGCGTTCCTGCAGCACGCCGGCCAGGCGGGCGTAGTCCTGCGTTTGCGACAGGTCCATGCGCAGGTAGTGCAGCAGCGCGCCGAAGCGCTCGAACTCGTCCGGGGTGGGGCGCTTGGCCAGGTCCACGCTGTCGAAGCGGGACTGGATCAGGCTGCGGTATTGTTCGTCGCTCAGCTCGTCGCGCGCCACCGCAATGATGCGGCCCCCCTCGGGCAAGGTCCCGTGGCGAAACGCCTGAAAGAGCGCGGGCATGAGCTTGCGCCAGGCCAGATCGCCGGTGCCTCCAAACAGGACGAGGTCAAAACTCATGGGGTCTCCGTATCAGTGGTGTGGGTGGTGTGCACGCAGTCCTGCTGAGGGCCATGTGCAGGCTCGAAATTGTAATCTCGTTACATCGGAATGTGTAGGTGAAAAGGCCGTAGAACGATTTATGACAGTTCGGCTGCCAAAAGGTATCGAACAAATTAGGTAATCAAGTTACTATCTCGCCGCGTGTTCTTTTACCTCTCGTGAATTCCACCATGTCCCTCCGTTGCGACCAGACACCGCAGTGGCCTCAGTTGCAGGCTGCCTATTCCACCCACGGGCACCAGCTGGACCTTCGGCAGGCTTTCGCCGACGATGCGCAGCGGTTCGGCCGCTTCAGCCAGCAGGCCCCGCATGTGTTCGCCGACCTGTCCAAGAACCTGTGGGACAGCGCCACCGAAGCCCTGTTGCTGGACATGGCCCGGGCCACCGGCCTCACGCAGCACCGCGACGCGATGTTCAGCGGCCAGCCCATCAACAGCACCGAAGGCCGCGCCGTGCTGCACACGCTGCTGCGCCGCCCTGCGGGCCTGGCACTGCCCGGGGACGACAGCAGCATCGCCGGCCATCTGGCGGACGTGCATGCCACGCTCGATGCCATGCTGGCGTATGCCGATACGGTGCGGGCCGACAGCACCATCACAGACATCGTGAACATCGGCATCGGCGGCTCGGACCTGGGGCCGCACATGGCGGTGCTGGCGCTCGAAGAGTTCCGCGCCCAGGGCAAGCGGCTGCACTTCGTCTCCAATGTGGACGGCCACGAGCTGCACACCGTGCTGCAGTCGCTGCGGCCGCAGAACACGCTGTTCCTCATCGCCTCCAAGACCTTCACCACCGCCGAGACCATGACCAACGCCCGCTCGGCCCTGGCGTGGTTCGCGGCGCAAGGGGGGCAGGATGTGGGGCGCCATTTCGCGGCGCTCACCACCAATGTCGATGCCGCCCGGGCGCTGGGCATCACCACCACGTTCGGCTTCTGGGACTGGGTGGGCGGGCGCTACTCGCTGTGGTCGGCCATCGGCTTGCCGATCGCCATTGCCATCGGCTCGGCAGGCTTTCGCGACCTGCTGGCGGGTGCGCACGCCATGGACGAACACTTTCGCACCGCACCGCTGGCGCAGAACCTGCCGGTGCGCCTGGGGCTGCTCGACGTCTGGTACCGCAACTTCCACGGCTTCACCAGCCGCTGCATCGCGCCCTACCATGCGGCGCTGCGCCGCGTGCCCGCCTATCTGCAGCAACTGGAGATGGAGAGCAACGGCAAGCGCGTGGCGCTCGATGGCACGCCGCTGCCCTATGCCACATCGCCCGTGCTGTGGGGCGAGCCGGGCACCAACGGCCAGCATGCGTTCTTTCAGATGCTGCACCAGGGCACGGACGTGTTGCCCCTGGAGTTGATCGCCGTGCGCCAGGCCACGCACCCCCTGAAGGGCCACCACGAAAAGCTGCTGGCCAACGCCCTGGCGCAGGCCCAGGCGCTGATGGTGGGCAAAGAGGGCGAGGACGGCCACCGGCACTTTCCGGGCAACCGCCCCAGCACCTTCTTGCTGCTGGATGCGCTCACCCCCGCATCGCTGGGCGCGCTCATTGCGCTGCAGGAGCACCGCGTGTTCGTGAGCGGCAGCCTGTGGGGCATCAACAGCTTCGACCAGTGGGGTGTTGAGCTGGGCAAGGTGCTGGCCAAGGACCTGGAGGCGCGCCTGGCCAGTGGCGACACCACGGGGCTGGATGGCTCGACCGCCGGGTTGCTGGGCCGCCTGCGCAGCGGCATGTGATCTGAAGTGCAGGGCAGGGCGCACGCGCCCTGCCTTCGTTCCATCGCCGCCCATTGCCGCCCACGGCCGCCCATTTGCCGACCATTCCCATCCCGTTCAGGCTGAGCCTGTCGAAGCCCCGCGCAGCGCTTCATCCAGCACGCAACCCGACCCCTCAAAACAAACATCCGTTCACGCCGCGCTGTGTCGAAGCGATGGGCCAAGGCTTCGACGAGCTCAGCCCGAACGGTCCAGGAGATCTTCACCATGACTGCCCCCCTGCCGGACTTCCGATCGGCCACCTTTCTGCGCCAGCATCTGCGCGACACCATGGCGTTCTACGACCCGGTAGCGACCGACCCGAGCGGCGGCCTGTACCACTTCTTCCTGGACGACGGAACGGTGTACGACACGCGCACCCGCCACCTCGTCAGCGCCACACGCTTCGTGGTCACGCACGCCATGCTGTACCGCACCACGGGCGAGGCGCGCTACCAGGCCGGCATGCGGCACGCGCTGCAGTTCGTGCGCGACGCTTTTCTGGACCCTGCCACGGGCGGCTACGCATGGCTGATCGACTGGCACGATGGCCGCGCCACCGTGCTCGATGCCACGCGGCACTGCTACGGCATGGCCTTCGTGATGCTGGCGTACGCGCGCGCGTTCGAAGCCGGTGTGCCCGAGGCGCGCGCCTGGCTGGCCGAGGCCTTCGACACGGCCGAGCGCCACTTCTGGCAGCCCGCGCAAGGCCTCTATGCCGACGAGTCCTCGCCCGACTGGGCGCTGACCGGTTACCGCGGCCAGAACGCCAACATGCACGCCTGCGAGGCGATGATCTCGGCCTTTCGCGCCACGGGCGAGCAACGCTACATCGAGCGCGCCGAGCAGCTTGCCCAAGGCATCTGCCAGCGGCAAGCGGCCCTGTCGGACCGCGCATCGGCCCCCGCCGCCGAAGGCTGGGTGTGGGAGCACTACCAGGCGGACTGGTCGGTGGACTGGGAATACAACCGCCACGACCGCACCAATATCTTCCGCCCCTGGGGCTACCAGGTCGGCCACCAGACCGAATGGGCCAAGCTGCTGCTGCAACTGGACGCCCTGGCGCCCGCCGACTGGCACCTGCCCTGCGCACGATTCCTGTTCGACGACGCCTTGGCCAAGGGCTGGGATGCCGTGCATGGCGGCATCGTCTACGGCATGGCGCCGGACGGCAGCATCTGCGACGACGGCAAGTACCACTGGGTTCAGGCCGAAAGCATGGCCGCCGCCGCGGTGCTGGCCGTGCGCACCGGCGAGCCGCGGTACTGGGACTGGTACGACCGCATCTGGAACTACTGCTGGGAGCACTTCGTGGACCACAAGCACGGCGCGTGGTTCCGCATCCTCGACGGCGCCAACCGCAACCACACGCGCGAGAAGAGCAACGCGGGCAAGGTGGACTATCACAACATGGGGGCGGTTTATGACGTGTTGTTGGCGATCGGTTAACCGTGCCGGAGTGTGAAAGTTAATTTTTCAACACTCCTGATTATGAAGATATCGATTAATTCTGTGGCCGAAGTTGGACGAAAGTGCTGAGTTTGAAAATCTGAAGATTTTTTCTCTTCTCCTGTGCCAGTGGTTTGCTAGAGTGCGCATTCTTAAAGATTAAGTTCAATGACACGCCCTAGAAGACCGGGTTTTAACCATGCATGGCGCGCTTTCATGACGGTTCGTGTTCCCGTCAAGGAGGTCGGGCGCAAGATTGGCGGTATGGTTTACAAAAACACTGAGCTTGATCCAAAGCTCGGTGGCTTTCAAAATACTTGTGCCATCAGAATGAGTTATGTTCTGAATATGACTGACTTTCCCATCCCCAGGGGGCAGTCATACAAGTCAGTCAGCGGTGCAGATGGTCAGCAGTATCTGTACCGTGTGTCAGAGATGATGGCCTATTTGGAAAAGACTTTTGGCAGACCTGACAAGTCTGTGCGGGCGCCAAAGACAACCGACTTTCATGGGCTGAAGGGCATCATCGTCGTCAAAGGGCAGGGCTGGGCCAATGCGGTGGGGCATATCACGCTGTGGGATGGGGTCAAATGTTCTGATAGTTGCCATTTGATGGCAGACCCTGACAATGGTCCGTTTGTGCCTGATATTGGATTGCTCTGGATCTTGTCATGAAAGCACTTCTTATTGCGCTTGCGCTGATAGCATGGATAACGCCGCCGGCATCTGCACGGCCTTTGGCGCAGACGAGTCAATATTCCCAGAAAACACTGTTGAAGAACTGGGCCCTCAGCATTTGTCTGGCGCAGGTGGCGCAAGATGAACGCACTGCGCAGGACGCCGCGTCAACGGCTGGCGCCTACCTGGAGTTTGGCCACCAAGATTTGGTGGTGTATGGGCAGATCAGGGCACTGGTTGCCAAGTATGTTGCGCTCCAATATGGCGGGTCAGTGCCCTCTGAGTTCAAGACCATGAAATGCATTGATCTATTTCACAGCAAAGAGTTGGATCAACTGACCGCCAGGGCAACAGTCAAAAAGTCGAAGCAGTAAATTTCTGAACAGCGAGTCCAGTAGTATCAACTGCCACGCTGAACAGCGACCCCGCTGGCACCTCAGCCTCCTGCTCTTCCACAGGCCGCCCGGCCCGCGCCGACGTGATGTACAGCGTGCGCAAGTCCTCCCCGCCAAAACACACCATGGTCGGGCACTGCACCGGCACAGCGATGCGCTGCAGTACATCCCCTGTGGGAGACAGCTGCAGCACGCAGGCCCCTTCGTACATCGCCACCCAGTAGTTGCCCTCCACATCCACCGCCGCGCCATCCGGCCGGCCTCCGTACGGCTGCCCATCCACCTTGCGGTCGAAGTGCACCCAGGGCCGTCGATTGGTGATCGCACCGGTGGTCAGGTCGAAGTCAAAGCGGTCGATGCGGTGCTCGGGCGTGTTGGACCAATACATCACGCGGTTGTCGGGGCCGAAGGCGAGGCCGTTGGCGGTGAAGTTGTCGCCGGCCATGTGCCGCACGGTGTAGCCGGTGCCATCTGCAGCCGCCGACAGGCACCACAGGGCCGCGTCGGGTGCGGTGCGCGGGGTGATCATCGAGCCTGCCCAGAAGCGGCCTGCCGCATCGCAGCGGCCGTCGTTCAGGCGCAGGCGCCGGGTGTCGTGCTGGTCCGGCGGCAGCAGCGCCAGCAGGGTGAGGTCGCCGCTGGCGGTGTCGAGTTGGTAGAAGCCGTCCCGTAACCCGATTACGACGTTTCCGCCTGCCGAGGGCGCGCAGCATGCGGGCTCGCTGGGGGTCTTCCACTGGCGGTGCTCTCCGCTCACGGGGTTCCAGGCATTCACCGTGTGTCCCTGAATGTCACACCAGTAAAGGGATTTTTCCTCGGGGTGCCAGAAAGGGGATTCGCCCAGTTCGGACGGCGGAAGAGGCAGGCGCTCAAGGGTCATGGGTTGAAGTGCGGTGGTTATCGAGTTACATTCTAGGGCCCAGAACAGGGCCTGTGCACAGGCCTTTTCCCTCCTTTCCCCACCGATGGAGCATCCCATGCATTCAGTCGTAGCGCGCGTGACGGCTCGCATCATCCAGCGCAGCGTGGACACGCGGGCCGCCTACCTGGCCGGTGTCGACGCCATGATCCAGCGCAAGCCCCCGCAAGACCGCATGGGCTGCGCCAACCTGGCCCACGCGTACGCGGCGCTGCCCGGCGCCGAGAAGTTCAAGGTCACCGTCGAAAAGGCGCCCAACATCGGCATCGTGACGGCTTACAACGACATGCTGTCGGCCCACCAGCCGTACCAAAGTTACCCCGCGCTGCTGCGCGACGAGGCCGCCCGCCACGGCGCCACGGCCCAGGTGGCGGGCGGCGTGCCGGCGATGTGCGACGGCGTGACGCAGGGCACGCCCGGCATGGAGCTGTCGCTGTTCTCCCGCGACGCGATTGCCATGGCCACGGCGGTAGCGCTGTCCCACGACGTGTTCGACGCCGCGCTGCTGCTGGGCGTGTGCGACAAGATCGTGCCGGGCCTGTTGATCGGTGCGCTGCACTACGGGCACCTGCCCTGCGTGTTCGTGCCCGCCGGCCCCATGGGCTCGGGCCTGCCGAACAAGGACAAAGCCAAGGTGCGCGAGCAGTACGCGCAGGGTCTGGTGGGGCGTGACGAGCTGCTCAAGGCCGAGTCGGCCGCGTACCACAGCCCCGGCACCTGCACCTTCTACGGCACGGCCAACAGCAACCAGATGCTGCTCGAAGCCATGGGTCTGCATGTGCCCGGCGCAGCCTTTGCGCCACCCGGCACGGGCGAGCGCGAGGCCTTCACCCGCCAGGCGGTGCGCACGGTGCTCGACATCGGCAAGCGCGGCCAGCGCTTCACGCCCATCGGGCGCCTGGTGGACGAGCGCTGCATCGTCAATGCCATGGCCGCGCTGCTGGCCACCGGGGGCTCCACCAACCACCTGATCCACTGGGTGGCGATTGCGCGCAGCGCAGGCATCCTGATCGACTGGACGGACTTTGACGAGCTGTCGTCCGTGGTGCCGCTGCTGGCCCGCGTGTACCCCAATGGCGACGCCGATGTGAACCAGTTCGAAGACGCGGGCGGCCCGCCCTGGATCCTGCGCGAGCTGCTGGACAACGGTCTCATGCACGGCGACGTGCTCAGCGTGAACGCGGGCGGCATCGCCGAAGGCGGGCAGGGCGCACCTGCGGTGTCCGGCGATCTGTCGGTGCTGCGGCCGGTGAGCGAGCCGTTCTCGCCCACCGGCGGTCTGCGCCTGCTGCAGGGGCGCCTGGGCCGTGCGGTGATCAAGGTCTCGGCCGTGCCGGAAGACCGCCACATCATCGAAGCGCCCGCACGCGTGTTCGACTCGCAAGAGGCATTGCTCGCGGCCTTCAGCGCGGGCGAAGTGCAGCAGGACATGGTGGCGGTGGTGCGCTTTCAGGGCCCGCAGGCCAACGGCATGCCCGAGCTGCACAAGCTCACGCCACCGCTGGCCGTGCTGCAGAACCAGGGCTTCAAGGTGGCGCTGGTGACCGATGGCCGCATGAGCGGCGCATCGGGCAAGGTGCCCGCCGCCATCCACGTGACGCCCGAGGCGCTGGCCGGCGGCCCGCTGGCCAAGGTGCTGGACGGCGACATCGTGCGGGTGGACGCTGTGGCCGGCACGCTCGACGTGCTGGTCGACGAGGCCACCTGGGCGGCACGCGTGCCGGCACCGTACAACGCGGCCTCGCAGGTCGGCTTCGGCCGCGAACTGTTCACCAACTTCCGCCGCCATGCGGGCGGTGCGGAGCAGGGCGCCTGCACATGGCTGTAGGTGTCCCCATTGGCCTTCCAAAATACACAACCGATCACGCTGAGCTTGTCGAAGCGCCGCGCGAGGCTTCGACAAAAGCTCAGCCAGAACGGTAGTAGGTCATTGAAGGCCCCTCTGTATCGCCTGCCATGCCGTTGCTCGTCCACCCGCAGGGGTGACGCACCCGGGCCCTGCCAAAACCAGTTCTACAGAAACCTTGACATGGCACCGCACCAGTTTTGTAGGCCGCCTGCGGCATCCGACACCTAAGACACCAAGGAGCAAACACTCATGAATCCGCTTGATATCGCCAGCCATGGCCCCGTCATCCCCGTCATCGTGATCGACCGCGTGGAAGACGCGCTGCCCCTGGCCGAAGCCCTGCTCGCCGGTGGCGTGAAGGTGCTGGAGGTGACGCTGCGCACCGCTGCCGGCCTGCCGGCCATCGAGACCATCGCCCGCAACCTGCCCGAAGCCGTGGTGGGCGTGGGCACGGTGCTCAACGCCGACGACGCGCGCCGCGCGAGCGAGGCGGGCGCGCGCTTTGCCGTGAGCCCTGGCTACACCTCGGCCGTGGGCAGCGCCTGCAAGGGCCTGAACCTGCCGTTGCTGCCGGGCGTGGCCACCTCGGGCGAGATCATGGCGGCGCTGGCCGATGGTTTCTCGTTTTTGAAGCTGTTCCCGGCCGAGGCGGTGGGCGGCATTCCGCTGCTCAAGTCCTGGGTCAGCCCGTTCGGTGCGGTGAGCTTTTGCCCCACCGGCGGCATCACCAACGCTACCGCGCCCCACTATCTGGCGCTGCCCAACGTGCGCTGCGTGGGCGGCTCGTGGCTCACGCCGACCGATGCCGTGCGTGCCGGGGACTGGGCGCGCATCACCCAGTTGGCGCGTGAGACGCAAAGCCTGCGACAGGCAAGCTGAATCCAGCGGGGGTGCGGGGGCATCGTGTCCATCGCGCTGCTCCCGCACTCGCCGTGGGTACGCGCCGCCTGCACGACATAGGCCGCAGCGGCTGGTGGCAACTGCTGTTGCTGACCGGTATCGGCTTCTTGCTGCTGCTGGTCTGGTGGGCGCAGCCTAGCGAAGGCTGATCTCATCAGACGCCGGGCTTGAGGGCTCGCTCGCGCAGCCCGCTGTCCTCATGGTCAGCGGGCTTTTTGGTGGGCGGCCGGGGTCGGGGCTCCCGTCGGCGTGCAGTGCGTGCAAGGTACTGCAGACCCGAAGCACGGGTAAAAAAGAGCTCTTCCGCTTGTCTGGTCAGCGCTAGCAGCTATCAAAAGAGAAGCAAAAGGGGATGATCACGGCCAGGCCGTGTGTTGTCGTTGTACGACATCGCGCCACAGAAGCTGCCGGTTGGTCGCGTAGATTTTTAGAATAGAAATCATTCCTATTTCCATTCCTGAAAATCATGACATTCCAACATCGGCAGACTGCGGTCTGCATCGGCATCGCCCTGGCCTTCGGTGGGGTGCCTGCAGCGGTGATGGCGCAAAGCGCCCCGGCGACCCTGTCCGAAGTGCGTGTGGACGCCAACGCCGAGAAAGAGTCCGCCACCGCGCCCGTGGTGGGCTACCGCGCACGCAATGCAGCCACTGCCACCAAGACCGACACGCCGCTGTCGGAAACCCCGCAGTCCGTCACCGTGGTCACCCGCGACCAGTTGGTGGACCAGGGCGCCACGACCTTTCAGGAGGCACTGCTCTACGCCGCCGGGGTGCGCAGCGATGCCTACGGTCTGGACAGCCGCGCCGACAGCGTGCGGGTGCGCGGCAGTTCGCCGGACACCTACCTGGATGGCCTGCGCCAGGGTTACAACTACTACACCAGCACCATCGCGTCCGACCCCTACGCGCTGGAGCGCCTGGAAGTGCTGCGCGGCCCGTCCGGCATGCTGTTCGGTGCGGGCACGGTGGCCGGCGTGGTCAACATGGTCAGCAAGCGCCCCCTGCAAGAGGCGCAGCGCGAAGTGGGCGTGCAGTTCGGCAGCTGGAACCGCAAGCAGTTGCAGGCCGACCTGACGGGCCCGCTCACCAAAGACGGCGAATGGTCGTACCGGCTGGTGGCCGTGGCGCGCGATGCGGACACCCAAACCGACTACGTGAAAAACGACCGGCGCCTGATCGCACCATCGCTCGCCTGGCGCCCCAATGGCGCTACGTCGCTCGTCCTGCAGGCCCACTGGCAGCAAGACCGTACCGGCAGCACGGCGCAGTTCCTGCCGTGGTCCGGCACGCTCCTGCCCAACCCCAATGGCAAGCTGCCCATCAACCGCTTCATCGGCGAGCCGGGTGACTACTACGACACCGACCGCGAATCCATCGGCTACCTGTTCGAGCACCGCTTCAACGACGCCTGGACCGTGCGCCAGAACCTGCGCCTGGCGCGCAACGAGAACCGGGGCGGATATCACTACGCCGACTTTTTCACCGAGCCTGGCGGCTTCGGCGCAGACCCCGTCAACCAGCGCCTTGTGGGCCGCCTGTACGGCAAGAACGTCACGCGCACCCGCATGGCCGCGGTGGATACGCACCTGCAAGGCAACCTCACCACCGGCGCGGTGCGCCACCAGCTGCTGCTGGGCGTGGATTGGAACCGGCAGACCGAGAACAAGACCGAAGCCGATGACTCGTACAACGCCCCCATCGACGCGTTCGCACCGGTGTACGGCAACCGCATCAACCCTGCGATGGCCGCCAAGCCCGAGAACGTGCAGCGCCAGGGCGGCCTGTACCTGCAGGACCAGATGAAGTGGGGCAACTGGATCTTCATTGCCGGCCTGCGCCACGACCGCGCCGTGAACAGCCTGGCCGGCTCGGCCGATGACCGCACCAGCGACACCACCAAGCGCCTGGGCGTGATGTACCAACTGGCCGGGGGCTGGACGCCCTACATCAGCTACGCCGAGTCGTTCAGCCCGGTGAGCGGCACCAACGCCTACGGCCAGCGCTTCAAGCCGCTGGAAGGCGAGCAGATCGAGGTGGGCGTGAAGTACGTGCCCGAGGGCAGCTCCACCCAGTTCACCGCCGCGGTGTACGACCTCAAGGAAAAGAACCAGCAGGTGGCCGACCCCACCAACCCCAAGAACGTGCTGCAGGCGGGCCAGACCCGCAACAAGGGCCTGGAGCTGGAATACAAGGCCCGCGTCGCCACCGCGTTCGATCTGACCGCCCACTACAACTACACCGATGCCGACCCTGTGCTCGAAGGCCTGCCACGCCACCAGGCCGCCGTGTGGGGCGTGTACCGATTTGCCGTCGGCGACGTGCGCGGTTTCTCGGTCGGGGCAGGGTACCGCTGGCTGTCGTCGTTCCGCGACCGCACCGGGCCCGAGGTGCCGTCCGCCGGCGTGGTGGATGCGCTGCTGGCCTACGACACGCAGGACTGGCGCTACGCGCTCAACATCAGCAACCTGGCCGACAAGAAGTACATGAGCACCTGCCTGGCACGCGGCGACTGCTGGTGGGCCACCCGGCGCAACGTGGTGCTGAGCGCGACGTACCGGTTCTGATCGCTGGCATTGCGCATTGGGGTATCAGGGTATCAACTGACCGACGCATCAATGCATCAACGCATCAACGCATCAGGGTGTCGGCGCGTCGTCTTTTGGCACTCCACTGAACCGTTCACGCTGAGCCTGTCGAAGCGCCGCGCAAAGTTTCGACAGAACCGGTCGGCCTCCGCCCGAACGGCGTGAACGTCGAGCACGGCCTGCAGCGCAATCGCGAAGGTGCTGCCCATTAAAAAACCCCGCAGGCTTCGCAGCCTGCGGGGTTTTTTGTTGGAAGCTTGCGCGCGGCAGGATCGTGGCCCACCCCGCGCAGGTCCGGTGGGCAATTACATGCCCATGCCGCCCATGCCACCCATGCCGCCCATGTCGGGCATGCCGCCGCCAGCGCCGGCCTCGTCCTTGGGTGCTTCAGCAACCATGGCTTCGGTCGTCAGCAGCAGCGATGCCACGGAGGCAGCGTTCTGCAGGGCCGTGCGGGTGACCTTCGTGGGGTCCAGGATGCCCAGCTCGAGCATATCGCCGTAGGTGTCGTTCGATGCGTTGAAACCGTAGTTGCCCTTGCCGGCCAACACAGCGTTCACCACCACCGAGGCTTCGCCGCCGGCGTTGTTCACGATTTCGCGCAGAGGCGCTTCGATGGCCTTCAGGACCAGCTTGATACCGGCTTCCTGGTCGGCGTTGTCGCCCTTGACCGAGTCACCGACAGCTTGCTTGGCACGCAGCAGGGCCACGCCGCCACCAGCCACAACGCCTTCTTCCACAGCTGCGCGCGTTGCGTGCAGTGCGTCTTCCACGCGGGCCTTCTTTTCCTTCATTTCGACTTCGGTGGCAGCGCCGACCTTGATCACGGCCACACCGCCAGCCAGCTTGGCCACGCGCTCTTGCAGCTTTTCGCGGTCGTAGTCGGACGTGGCTTCTTCGATCTGCACGCGCACTTGCTTGACGCGGGCTTCGATGTCAGCAGCAGCGCCGGCGCCGTCGATGATGATGGTGTTTTCCTTGCCCACTTCGATGCGCTTGGCCTGGCCCAGGTCGGCCAGGGTCACCTTCTCGAGGGTCAGGCCCACTTCTTCAGCGATGACCTTGCCGCCCGTCAGGATGGCGATGTCTTCCAGCATGGCCTTGCGGCGGTCGCCAAAGCCTGGAGCCTTCACAGCCACGACCTTCAGGATGCCGCGGATCGTGTTGACCACCAGCGTAGCCAGGGCTTCGCCGTCGACTTCTTCGGCAATGATCAGCAGGGGACGGCCGGCCTTGGCGACTTGCTCCAGCGTGGGCAGCAGGTCGCGGATGTTGCTGATCTTCTTGTCGAACAGCAGCACGAAGGGGTTGTCCAGAATGGCGGATTGCTTTTCTGGGTTGTTGATGAAGTAGGGCGACAGGTAGCCGCGGTCGAACTGCATGCCTTCCACGACGTCCAGTTCGGACTCGAGGGACTTGCCGTCTTCCACGGTGATCACGCCTTCCTTGCCGACCTTGTCCATGGCGTCAGCGATCAGCTTGCCGATGGTTTCGTCGGAGTTGGCGGAGATCGAACCGACCTGGGCGATTTCCTTGGAGGTGGTCGTGGGCTTGGAAGCCTTCTTCAGCTCGGCGACCAGGGCCGTCACGGCCTTGTCGATACCGCGCTTGAGGTCCATCGGGTTGATGCCGGCGGCCACGTACTTGAAGCCTTCGCGCACGATGGCTTGAGCCAGCACGGTGGCGGTGGTGGTGCCGTCACCAGCGTTGTCGCTGGTCTTGGAGGCCACTTCCTTCACGAGCTGGGCGCCCATGTTCTGCAGCTTGTCCTTGAGTTCGATTTCCTTGGCCACGGACACACCGTCCTTGGTCACGGTAGGGGCGCCGAACGAGCGCTCCAGCACCACATTGCGGCCCTTGGGGCCCAGGGTCACCTTGACCGCGTTGGCCAGGATGTTCACGCCTTCAACCATGCGTGCGCGGGCTTCGCCGCCGAAAACTACGTCTTTTGCTGCCATTTGGAGCTCCTAGATTGGGTTCAAACTGGCTGCTGGCGCTTGTCTGGAAAGCGCGAGCAGCTATGAAAAAATGAGTGAATCAGCGGGGAGAATTACTTCTCGACCACTGCAAACAAATCGTCTTCCTTCATGACCAGCAGCTCGTCGCCGTTGACCTTGACGGTCTGGCCCGAGTACTTGCCGAACAGAACGCGGTCACCGACCTTCACGTTCAGGGCGAGCACTTCGCCCTTGTCGTTCTTCTTGCCGGGGCCGACGGCCAGCACTTCACCTTGATCGGGCTTTTCAGCGGCGTTGTCAGGGATCACGATGCCGGAGGCGGTCGTGGTTTCGCTTTCGATACGCTTGACGATCACGCGATCGTGCAGAGGGCGAAGGTTCATTGCAATGCTCCTGTTGTCAGTGAAAAAAGGCTGAGGGACTCAAAACGCCCGCGGAGCGGACGCTACAAAATTCCCGGCAGACAGCGGTGTTAGCACTCGTCTGGGGTGAGTGCTAATGATACGGGCAATTGTGGCGGTTTCAAGACGGCCCGTGCTTTTGCGTGATTTGTAACGTAACAACTTCGCAGAGGGTCCCCCAGGAAGCGTCAGCCCGGCAGCACGGTCGCGTCCAGCTGCTGCCTGCGGAACTCTGCGGGGGTGCAGCCGGCCTCGCGCCGGAAGAATTTTCCGAAATTGGTGGGCTCATCGAAGCCCAGCCTGTCGGCGATGGACGCCACCGTCAGGTTCGTGTGCACCAGCAAGCGCTTGGCTTCCAGGGCGATCCGCGCTGCGATGAACGCCTTGGCCGTGATGCCGCTGCCGGTCGCGCTGGCGCGTGCCAGGCTTTTTTCGGTGCAGCCAAGGTGTTGCGCGTAGCGGGCGACCTGGTGCCACCGCGTGAACCGCTCCTCCACCAGTTGCTGGAAGCGCTGAAAGCGCTGCAATGCCGGTGAGCGCAGCGCCTCCTGCGGGGAGCGAGGGCCGTGCAGAAGTCCTAGGCGTGTGAGCAGCGCATGGAGCTGGTGAAGCAGCAGCGTCTTGACCTCTGCGAGGGGCCCCTGGAGTTGCGAATCCTCGCGCATTTGGGCGAGCGCACGGGTGACGGTGTGCAGCGCATCGTTGTCCAGCGGCATGTGTTCGGGCAGACGCGCCAGATCGGCCGCGAATGCAGGCTGGCGCAGCGGCACGGGCGGGGGCAGCACGAACTCCGGGCGAAACAGCACGATCCAGCCATCCCAGTTCTCGTGGGGCCCGAAGTTGTGGGCCTGTCCCTGGCGTACCACCAGCAGGGAGCCTGGTGCACAGACGACCGGTCTGAAATCGATCACCTGTCTGCAAACCCCTTGCGTGACGCACGCCAACATGTGGAACCCGTAGCGGTGCGTGGTACGCACCTTCTCCCTGCTGCCCCGTTGCCGGAGCTCGGCCATCGTGAAGACCTCCACATCCAGCGCATACGCGCCTTGCGGCTGGTATTCCAGGCGTTCGATGTCGTGCGGGCGCGCCATGGCGGTATTGGAATGATCGAATGTCTAAAAAATACCATTCATTGTCGCTGAAATGCCGTGATGAAAGACGACCGATGTCCAACAATCACCTTCAGCAAGTTCTTTGAAAACGCGAGGCACGAGGGCGGCGTCCGCCAGATGGCGGGCGCATCGTCCTCGCGCTGGAGTGCAACGAACGAGCGCTGGATTCAGGGGGATGCCGTCGGCGCGCAGGAGGTGTGTGCCCCACACATCGCCCATGTCCAGCCACCACCGCCACTGAACCCCTGAAACCATTCACAGGATCGCTCCATGAACCCCATCGACATCGCCAAAACCTACATCCGTGCCGTGCAGACCGGCGACCAGGCCGCGCTCGGCAGCCTCATCTCGCCCGAAGTGGTCTGGCACCAGCCCGGCCGCAACCAGTTCTCTGGCACGCACCGGGGCATGGCCAGCGTCGGTCCGATGCTGGGCAAGATGATGGAAGTCTCCCAGGGAACCTTCGCCATCACGCGCGCCGACCACTACATGGCCAACGGCGACTGGGTGGCCATCACCATCGAATTCGCGGGCGAAGCCAACGGCATCACGCTCCGGCAGCCGGGTGTGGACCTGATCCGTATCGACGGTGGAAAGATCGTGGAGGTTCGTCTCTTCTCCAGCGACCAGGCCCAGGAGGACGCGTTCTGGGGACAGTAAGGTAAGGCTCCTTTCGCGGAGCCGTGTCGTCCTGCTGACCAGGGCACGGCAAGGCGGGCAGGGGGCGCGGCCTGCGGCGCCCGCGGGGCACCAGCCCGCCCCTATTTGAAGCGCAACTTGGCGTCAGGCCGCGACCACCCGCGCGAGTCCGCCAGTGGCCGTCTGCAGAATCTGGCGGGCCCTGTCCGCCGAGACGCTGGCGTCGCTGCCGCTCCAGGCGACAAACTGGTCCGGACGCACCAGCACCAGTTGCGCGCCGTAGCGCTCATGCTCGCCTGCGCCGTGGGCCTCCACGACGGTCAGGGCCAGCGCCGTGTCCGCCGCGGCGGCGCGAAAGGCCTGCACCGCGTCGGCGTGGGCCCCGAAGGCCAGCAGCGAAAAGCCGGTGCCCAGCGCCTCGAACACGTTGCTGCCGGACGGCAGCACCGCAGGCGCCAGGTGGTGGCCGGCTCTCGCGTCAAAGCGGTGCGATCCCTTGGCGCTGCTGACGCGGCCCGCGCTGCCCCAGACCACGCTCGAGCCCTCGTAGTGGGGTTCGAACGCATGCACCTCGCCCACGGCGCCCTGTGCCCGTGCCTGCCATGCAGCATCGAACGCGGCGCGGTCGCGCTGCGGGTCGTGCGTGTTCAGGAACTCGCGGTCTGTGTCGATGGACCGTGCGATGAAATCACGCATGGTCGAGGCAAACACAGGGCGCCGCTCCTCGTCGTACGAGTCGAGCAGGCGCTCGCCGCCCCAGCCCTGCAACCGGGCCGCCAGTTTCCAGCCCAGGTTGCGCGCATCCTCCAGCCCCGAATTCACACCATAGCCGCCGTAGGGCGGGTGGCTGTGCGCTGCGTCGCCGGCGACGAAGACCCGGCCTTGGCGATAGCTGTCGGCCAGCATGAAACGCAGGTCCCAAAAGCCGATGTGCTCGAACTCCACACCGAACGGCGCGCCCACCGCCTCGTGCAGGTAGCCCGCAAAATCGAAGTTGTCCCTGGTCGTGCCCGGCGGAACGGGCGCGTGGAAGAACCAGGTGTTGCCCAGGTCCACGCGGCCGAAGAACTTCCAGTAGCCCTGCAGCTCGGGCTGCAGCACGTTGTAGTAGGACTTGCCGGGATAGCGTTCAAGCAGCTGGTGCAGCCCCGGCGACCGGAAGACCAGCAGCACCATCATGCGGTCGTGGTCCGTGCGGGTCTGGGTGATGCCCGCCTGCTCGCGCACGACCGAACGCGCGCCGTCCGATCCGACCACGTAGGCGGCGCGCAGCACGCGCTCGGTGCGCTCGCCCGTGCCGCCACGCTCGGTGATGGTGATCGACACGCCATCGGCATCCTGCGCCACGGCCTTGGCTTCCCAGCCATAGATGGTGCGTACCGATGGCAACTGCGCCACGCGCTCGCGCAACACGGCCTCGGTCGCGTACTGCGGCAGCCGTTCGTTGCCGGTGAAATAGTAGGGCTTGACCAGGTCGCGCTGCAGCCAATCGTAGGTGTGGGGGCCCAGCAGCGTGCCGTGTGCGGTCAGGCCGCCAATGCCGTATTCCATCGGGATGGTGCGCGCGGCGCGCAACTCCTTTTCAGCGCCCCAGAAGTGGAAGTGCTCCATCGTCCGCTGGGTCAGGTTCTGACCCTTGGGGATGGGCTGGGGCTGCGGATAGCGCTCCACCACGATGGTGCGTACACCGCGCTGGCCGAGCTCGATGGCCAGGCCCATGCCCACCGGGCCACCGCCGACGATGACGACCTCGGCGTCCTGGGGGGGCGGCAGGGCCTGATCCTTGTTCATGTCGTTCATGTCGTTCATGGGGTCTGCTGCTTTCATCATTCGGCGGTGATGCCCTGGGCCTTGATCAGGTCCGACCAGCGCTTGGCGTCTGCGGCCACGAGCTTCGCGAAGGCATCCGGGGTGCTGTGGGCGGGTGTCATGCCCTGTGTCTCGAACGACCTGGCGACCGCAGGCTGCGCCAGCACGTCGCGCAGCTCGGTGTTCAGCCGGTCAACGAAGGCGCGCGGCGTACCCGCGGGTGCGAACACGCCGTACCACATGTCCACGTTGAGGTCGCCCAGCTTCAGGCTGTTCAGCGAGGGGACTTCCGGCAGCAGGGGGTGGGGCGTGCTGGAGCTGATGGCCAGCGCCTTGAGCTTGCCCGCCTTCACATGCTGCAGGGCCACATGGATGGGCAGGAACATCGCGTCGATCTGCCCGCCCAGCAGGTCGGTCACGGCGGGGGCCGTGCCCCGGTAGCTGATGTGCGTGAGCGAGATCTTCGCGCGGTTCTTGAGCAGTTCCATCGCCAGGTGGTGCGGCGTGCCCGCGCCGGGCGAGCCGTAGTTGAGCGCACCCGGCTTGGCCTTGGCGCGATCGACCAGTTCCTTGAGCGACTGGATTCTTGCCCCTTCGCTGGCCACCAGCAGCAGCTGGCCCCAGCTCGTCTGGCTCACGGGCTGCAGGTCGGTCAGCGGGTTGAAGCCCTGCTTGGGGTACAGCGCCATGTTCATCACCAGCGTGTTGACACTCACGAGCAGGGTCGTGCCGTCGGCTGGCGCACGCACCACCTCCTGCGTACCGATGATCCCCGACGCCCCGGCCTTGTTGTCGACAAAGAAAGGCCGCTTGAGCCGCTCGGACAGCGGGCCTGCGATCTGGCGCGCGATCAGGTCGATCCCCGTGCCGGGCGTGAAAGGCACGACCAGGCGCACCGACGCGTCGCTGCCAGCCTGCGCATGGACCAGTGGCGCTGCCGCCGCGGCCAGGGCACCGAGCACAAGGCGTCTGCGTTGAAGGGACGGCGGCTGCAAGGGGGTTGCCATGGTCATGGTGTTTGTCTCTTGGGTAGTTGGACCACAATTACAGCGACAGTCTTGATGTGAATCAAACGGAAAATTCTGATGAATTCGTCAACAAAGCTGATGAATGTCAGCAGCCGGCAGCTCCACGCCTTCCTGGAGGTCACGCGCCTGCAGAGCTTTGCCCAGGCGGCCGAGCAGGTGCACCTGTCTCCCTCGGGCATGAGCATGCTGATCAAGGAGCTGGAGGACCAGGTCGGCGCCCGCCTGTTCAACCGCACCACGCGTTCGCTCACGCTGACCGACGCGGGCAGGCGGCTGCAGCCGGTGGCCGAAAGCATCGTTGGCGAGCTGCGCACGCTGGGTGCCGTGCTCGACGGCAGCGAGTCCGCCGTGCGCTCGCGTCTGCGGGTGGCGGCAACGCCCATGATCTCGGCCAGCCTGCTGCCCGACGTAGTGCGCGGCTTCGCCCAGACCCATCCCCAGGTGCAGGTGCATCTGGCCGACGTCGAGGTGGGCACGGTGCGCCAGCATGTGCTGGAGGGCGAGGCAGACATCGGCTTGGGTTTCTTCGTCAAGCCGGCGGTGGGCCTGTCGCGCCAGCCGCTGTGCAAGTTCCGGCTCATGCGCATCAGCCCGCCAGTGGCGGGCCAAGGAGGCTTGGCGGTCAGCCAGCCGTGGAGCAGTCTCAAAAGCATGCCTTTGGTGAGCCTGCCGTCGGACAACCCTATCCAGGTGGTGATCGAAAAACAGCTCTCGCAGCTGGGGCGCGTGCACGATGAGCGCCCACGCATGAACCTGATGGGCACCATCATTGGCATGGTGCGTGCCGGTCGGGGCCACGCCGTCATACCGTCCTTCGCTCTGGAAGAGTGCCTGCGCCAGGGCCTTGCGGTGGCCATGCTGCGCGAGCCGGTGACCTACCTGGACCTGTACCTGGTGTCCAAGCGCGGCACGCAGCCCAAGCCGGCCGCACTCGCGTTTGCCGCAGCGCTCAAACGTGCAGCCGCAAGCCTGCCCAGTTAGGAGGACCGCGCAGGCCGGAGGGGCCAAGCCCTGTCGGACGCGGCGGTGCGGTCGTGCACCCGGGCTTGGCGTGGGCCAGCAGTCCTTGGGCAGACAGGCACACCGCTGGGGTTGATTGTTCTCAATACTGGAACAGTCAGTTCGCGACTGGGCGGTTTTTCTCTGGACACCACCGGCGTACAGTTCAACCCATCGATGAGCCGAACCCGCAAGGCGACTCACCGAACCCGGTTCAAGAATGGTTTTGTACCGGCTTTATTGAGACGCTTTTTAACTTCAAGGACTTTCATCATGAACAAGACCGCACGCTTCCTCGCCATCGCCGCTGTGTCCGCTTTCGCTGCCTTCGGCGCCCACGCTGACGAAGCCGATGCTTCGCAATTCGCCACCCAATTCGACACGAACCGCACCCGCGCCGAAGTGGCTGCAGAAGCTTCGAGCGTCGCCCAGACCCGCAGCATCGAGCCCGCAGGTTCGCGCGTCGTGACCTACAAGTCCACGGCCGACCGCGCTGCCGTGCGTGCCCAGGCTGCTGAAGCCGTGCGCACCGGCACGATCCCTTCGGGCGAAATCAGCGCGATGTAATTGACGCAGTTGCGGGCCTTCCCATGGTGGTGGCATTGGCGGCATGTCGCTGGTGCTGCTGCCATGGGGAGTGTTTTGGACCCGCTGCGACGCGACAGCAAACTGGGCTCCCGTGTGGGAGCCCTTTTTGTTGGTCGGCATGACCTTTTGGGGTGAGGGGTCTGTCAGTTAATGCCATTAAGATGGCGCAAACTGACATCTCCTGTTTTGGCCCACCGCACAGAAATCTCCCGCCTTGGCGTAGCCCGCGTCGCTGCCCGCCTGTTCGCCGACCAAGGATTCGGCGCCACCAGCGGCAGCGAGATTGCGGCGGCCGCCGGCATTTCAGAGCGCACCTTGTGGCGGTACTTTCGCAACAAGGAGAGCTGCGTCTCGCCGCTGTTCGCGCAGACCTGGCAGCGCTTTGCGCGCGAGCTGCGCTCCTGGCCCCACAGCCAGCCGATCGAGGTGCATCTGGCCGACCAGTTCGCGCTGGACAGGCGTTCGCCCCAAGAGATCGCCGACATGGTGCTGGTGGTGCGGCTGATCGCCGCGCTGCCGCAGGAGCCCGACCTGCGCTCCGTCTGGCTGCACTCGTACCACGACGGCGAGGAGGAAGTGGCGGCACTGATCGGCGACCGGCTGGGCCGCTCGCACCATGATTTCGAAGTGCGCCTGTGCGCCGCCGCCGTGATGGGCGCGGTGCGGACGGTGGACGAGGCCATCAGCCGTGCCGCCGTGCGCGATGCGCGGGCCTTCACCACCGCAGAGGTGGTGGCACAGATGTCCCGCGCCATCCGCGCCGTGAGCAACCTGCCGTTTTGCGACCCCGTGGTGCACCAGCCGTTCGGCGGCCCTGCACCTGGCCCTGTACCCCGCCCAGAGCCTGCCGCACGAGCACGACGCGCTGCCAAGTAGATCCTCTCAACCCCCAACGCTCAACGCTCAACGCTCAACGCTCAACGCTCAACGCTCAACGCTCAACGCTCCACGCTCCACGCTCCACGCTCCACCACCCCTGAACGTCCGCGCAGCCCGCGCTTCGCCGACCTCTGCCTGTCCACCACTTCTGACCGCACTGCGCACCGCAGCCCTCCATCCACCCACTATCCATGGCCATTCCACCCCCAAAACCCCTGCGCATCGGCATCATTGCCCTGGTGCTGATCGCGGCCGTGGCCGCCTTCGTCAAGTGGCAGTTCTTCCCGGCCAAGGTGCCCAACAACTTCATCACCGCCACCGCCGCCACGGGTGACCTGGAAGACACGGTGCTGGCCAGCGGCACGCTGCAGGCCTTCAAGCAGGTGAGCGTGGGTGCGCAGGTGTCGGGGCAGATCAAGTCGCTGAAGGTGGCGCTGGGCGACAACGTGAAGGCGGGGCAACTGGTCGCAGAGATCGACTCGCTGACGCAGCAGAACACGGTGCGCAACTCCGAGGCAGCGCTGGCCACGGCGCAGGCCAACCTGCGCGCGCGCCAGGCCTCGCTGTCGCAGGTGGAGCTGGCCTACAAGCGCCAGCAGCAGCTGCGTGCGGCCGACGCCGGCCCGCAGGCCGACCTGGAGGCGGCCGAGGCCACCTACCGCACCACGCTGGCCGACATCGACGCGCTCAAGGCGCAGATGCAGCAGGCCGCCATCGCGGCCGACACGGCCAAGGTCAACCTGGGCTACACGCGCATCGTCGCGCCCATCGACGGCCAGGTGGTCGCCGTGGTCACGCAGGAGGGGCAGACCGTCAACGCCAACCAGGCCGCGCCCACCATCATCAAGCTGGCCAAGGTGGACACCATGACGGTGAAGGCCCAGATCTCCGAGGCCGACGTGACCCGCGTCAAGCCCGGGCAGAAGGTGTACTTCACCATCCTGGGCGAGCCCGACCAGCGCTACCAGGCCACGCTGCGCGCGGTGGAGCCCGCGCCGGACTCCATCGCCACCGAGTCATCGCAGTCCAGCGCGGCCACCAGCAGCAATGCCGCGGCCACCGCCATCTACTACAACGGCCTGTTCGATGCCCCCAACCCCGATGGCAAGCTGCGCATCTCCATGACGGCGCAGGTCTACATCGTGCGAGCCGAGGCCAAGGGCGTGGTCACCATCCCGTCCGCCGCGCTGGGGGAGCGCCATGCCGACGGCACCACCACCGTGCGCGTGGTCGACGCCGAGGGCAACGCCGCGCCCCGCCAGGTGAAGATCGGGTTGAACAACAACGTCAGCGCGCAGGTCACCGAGGGCCTGGCCGCCGGCGAGAAGGTGGTGCTGGGCGACGGCGCCACCGCGCCATCGGCCACCAACCCGGGCCGCATGCGCGGCGGCCCGCCACGGCAGTGAGCGGGGCGGCGCAGGCCCTGCACGGCCATACCAGCGACCCGGGCGGGGCGACAGGCACGGCAGTGCAGCCCCTGCTCGACATCCGCGGCGTGACGCGCGAGTTCCCGGCCGGCGACCAGGTGCTGGCCGTGCTCAAGGACGTGCACCTGACGATCCACGCGGGCGAGATGGTGGCCATCGTCGGGCAGTCGGGCTCGGGCAAGTCCACGCTGATGAACATCCTGGGCTGCCTGGACACGCCCACGCGCGGCAGCTACCGCGTGGACGGGCGCGAGACCGGGCAGCTGTCGCCCGACGAACTGGCCGAGCTGCGGCGCGAGCACTTCGGCTTCATCTTCCAGCGCTACCACCTGCTGTCGGACCTCACGGCCCAGGGCAACGTGGAGGTGCCGGCGGTATACGCCGGGCGCACGCGCGCGCAGCGGCACGAGCGCTCGGCCGCGCTGCTGGCGCGCCTGGGCCTGGCCGACCGCATGCACCACACGCCGGGCAAGCTCTCGGGCGGACAGCAGCAGCGCGTATCGATTGCCCGCGCGCTGATGAACGGCGGGCGCGTGATCCTGGCCGACGAGCCCACCGGCGCGCTGGACACGCATTCCGGCGCCGAGGTGATGAAGATCCTCGCAGAGCTGCATGCCGAAGGCCACACCATCATCATCGTCACGCACGACATGGGCGTGGCCGCCCACGCGCAGCGCGTGATCGAGATCCGCGACGGCGCCATCGTGGGCGACACGCGGCGCGAGGGGGCTGCTGCGCCCGGTACGGGCGCCAGCCGACCTGCCAGCCGCGCCCCCACGGGCTTCTTCGCGCGCCTGTCCGCCTTTGGCGACCGCTTTCGCGAGGCCTTCCACATGGCGCTCCTGGCCATGAACGCGCACCGGCTGCGCACCTTCCTGACCATGCTGGGCATCGTCATCGGCATCGCATCGGTAGTGTCGGTGGTGGCGCTGGGCGCGGGCACGCAAAAGAAGGTGCTGGCCGACATCAGTGCCATCGGCACCAACACCATCGAGGTGTTCTCGGGCTCGGGCTTCGGCGACGTGCGCTCGGCCGCGGTGCGCACGCTGGTACCGGCCGATGCCGACGCCCTGGCCGCCCAGCCCTATGTGGACAGCGTCACGCCCAACCTCAATGCATCGGCGCGGTTTCGCTGGCGCAACGTGGAGCTGACCGGCACCATCAACGGCGTGGGCGAGCAGTACTTCCGCGTCAAGGCCGTGAAGCTGGCGCAGGGCACGGTGTTCAATGCGAGTGCGGTGCAAGGGCGCCAGCAGGTCGCGGTGATCGACGACAACACCCGCGCCAAGCTGTTCCCCAACTTGACAAGCCCGGTGGGCGAGGTGGTGCTGCTGGGCAGCGTGCCGGTGCGCGTGATCGGCGTGGCCGCCAAGAGCGACAACGCCTTCGGCAACAGCGAGGCGCTCAACGTCTGGGTGCCCTACACCACGGCCATGGGCCGCATCGTGGGGCAGAACTACCTGCGCAGCATCACCGTGCGCGTGGCCGACACCGCGCCCATGGCCGCGGCGGAGCAGGGCATCAACCAGCTGCTCAAGACACGCCACGGCCGCGAGGACTTCTACGTGCTCAACACCGACAGCATCCGCCAGACCATCGAGACCACCACGCAGACGCTGACCCTGCTGGTCGCATCCATCGCCGTCATCTCGCTCATGGTGGGCGGCATCGGGGTGATGAACATCATGCTCGTGTCGGTGACCGAGCGCACCCGCGAGATCGGCGTGCGCATGGCCGTGGGCGCGCGCCAGGGCGATATCCAGCAGCAGTTCCTCATCGAGGCCGTGCTGGTCTGTCTGCTGGGCGGCGCCCTGGGCATCGCCATCGCGCTGGGCCTGGGCGCGCTGATCACCAGCGTGGCGCCGGTGGTGCCGCTGGCGTTTTCCGTGAGCTCGATGGTGTGGGCGTTTGCCTGCTCCACGCTGATCGGCGTGGTCTTCGGCTTCCTGCCGGCGCGCAGCGCGGCGCGGCTCAACCCCATTGATGCGCTGGCGCGGGATTAGGTGAGGCTCCCCCTGAGTCGCTTCGCCCTTCCCCCTGTCTCGACTCGCTGCGCGAGTCGGGAGGTGGACGCCCCCGGTGCACGCCAGCGAAGCGCCGCATGCGCGGCTTGGCGGCCCTTGCGCGGGGGCGCTGGCTTTGGGCGCGCCAGTTTAGGGCGTCGTGGGTAGCGTGTGGCGCATTGAGTAACTGAATAAATGATGAACATGAAGGATCGGCTACACGTGACGACCATCGAAAAACCCTCCTTCGCTCTGGTTCCCCTGGCGGTGGCTTTGTTGCTGGCCGGCTGCGCCGGCACGCGCACGGTCTACCAGGCGCCTGGTGTCGACGTGCCTGCCGCTTGGGAGCAGCAGCAGGCCACCCCGTTCGCCACGACGCAACTGCCCGACCGGTGGTGGCGCCAGTTCGACGACCCGGCGCTGAGCCAGGTGGTCGAATCCGCACTGGCGCGCAACAACGACCTGGCTGCCGCCGCGCTGCGCGTGCGCCAGGCGCAGCTGCAGGCGGGCATCACCGCCGCGGGGCTGGGCCCCACCGTCGCGGGGCGCCTGTCCAGCGGCGCGTCGCGCCGGCTGGACGGGGGCGACAACGCCGCGTCCCGCAGCAGCGGGGCATCGCTCTCGGTCAGCTATGAGGTGGACCTGTGGGGCCGCGTGGCCAGCACGCGGGACGCGGCCGAGTGGACCGCCCGCGCCACTGCCCAAGACCGCGAGGCCGCCGCCCAGGCCCTGGCTGGCACGGCTGCGGGGCTGTACTGGCAACTGGCCCAACTGAACCAGCGCGTGGCCAGCGGCGGCGACAGCCTGGCCTATGCCCTGCGCACGCAGGAACTCGTGCGCGCGCAGTACGACGCGGGATCGGTCTCGGCGGTGGAGCTGCGCGAGGCCGAGCAGACGGTGGCCGGCCAGCGCGCTGCCCTGGCCCAGCTGGAGCAGCAGCGTGTGGAAACCCGCAACGCCATCGCCGTGCTGATGAATGCGCCGCCCGGTGCCGCCACCCTGGCCGAGGTCCTGCCGGCCGAGCCCCAGCGTCTGCCCGATACCGCCTTGCCGGCCGTGGCGGCCGGGGCCCCCGCCGAGCTGCTGGCCCGCCGCCCCGACCTGCGCGCCGCCGAGGCCCGCTTGCGCAATGTGCTCGCCAGCGGCGACGCCACGCGCGCCAGCTACTACCCGGGCCTCAGCCTCACGGGCGATCTGGGCACGTCGAGCACCTCGCTGCTGCGCCTGCTCTCCAACCCCGTGGCCACCCTGGGCGCAGGGCTGAGCCTGCCCTTCCTGCGCGCGCAGGAGATGAGGCTCTCGGGCCAACTGGCAGCGGCACAGTACGAAGAGTCGGTCACCAACTTCCGCCAGACCCTGCACACGGCGTTGGCGGACGTGGAAAACGCCCTCTCGGCCCGCACCCAGCTGCTGCGCCAGGGCGAACAGCTGGCCCTGCAACTGGCCGCCGCGCGCGAGGCCGAGCGCCTGTGCGAGGTGCGTTACCGGGCGGGTTCCACCGGCCTGCGCACCTGGCTGGACGCGCAGGAGCGGCGCCGCGCGGCAGACCTCGCGGTGCAGGACAACCGGCTGGCGCAGATGAATGCGCTCGCGACGGTGTACCGGGTGCTGGGAGGTGGCGTGGAGAGCGCCGTGCGCTCACCGGGATGATGCGAGCGGCAGGCGACCGGGACGCCGGCAGGCGGGCTCGCCCGGGGCATCCGGTCAGGGATGGGTGGAATGGTCATGGCCCGCCGTCTGCTGGTTCCATCCGAGGGCAGAAGGGCCAGGCGCCGTGCCCAGTGTTCAGTGCGAAGCGAGGTACTCGCGGACCTTGTCGGCCGAGCGCCCCACGGCGGCCACCGCATCGCGCAATTGCACCTCCGTCACTCCCAGGCTGTGGGTCCAGCTGCGGACTTCATACGGCTCGCTGAGGTTGATGAATTGGCGGTCCAGCGCCGTCTTGTTCTTGTCGTCGCTCATGGAGGCTCCTAAGATGAAGCCTCTGAAAGTAGCATCGGCGCCTGGAACGACCTGTAGGACAAGAGTGCTTCGGTGTGGCAAACGGCCCGTGCTGTCGCTTGGCGGACAGGGGCGCGCACATTGTTCGGCAGGGTGCGCCTCAGGCGCGGCCTGAAGGCGCATCGGGTCCGCTTGGGTTACGGCGCGCAAAAAAGGGCCCGCGTGAGCGGGCCCAAAGACGCTTCATCTACCGGTGCCTGATCACCGGCAATTTCATCCTAGTCAAGCCGTGCAGGGCGCTCCGGTAGGACTAGGACCACTCGCCTTGCGGTCAGTTGGCCTGTGGGGCCTTCTCTTGGGGTGTGTTTTGGGCTGTGTTTGGGGGCGTCTTCGCGCCCCTTGCAGTCAGTCAGTCAGTCAGTCAGCGCTGGCTCTGCAGCGCTGCCCCGCCGCACGAACCGCCCTGCCCGCGCACCCGTGGCGCGCTGCCGCGCGGTGTAGCTCAACACGCCATTGACCCACACGCGCTCGATGCCTTCGCTGAACTGCTGGGGGTGCTCGAACGTGGCGATGTCCTTCACGCGTGCCGGGTCGAACACCACCACGTCGGCCGTGTGGCCCGCCTGCAGCACGCCGCGCGCGCCCAGCCGGAAGCGCCGGGCCGACAGGCCGGTCATCTTGTGCACGGCTTCTTCCAGCTGCAGCAAACCCTTCTCGCGCCAGTAGCAGGCCAGCACGCGCGGAAACGCGCCCCACAGCCTGGGGTGCGGCCGCTCGTCGTGCGGCAGGCCGTCGGAGCCGATCATGGACAGCGGGTGCGCGATGACGCGCTCCACATCGTCCTCGCGCATCTGGAAGTAGCACGCCCCGCCGGGCTTGAGCCGCACAGCCGCCTCCTGCTGCGACACGCCCCACTCGCGCGCGATGTCGGCCAGGTAGCGCCCGCCCATCTCCGGGTGCGGCTGGCTGCCGGTGATGAGGATGTCGATGATGCCGTCCACCAGGTCTTCGCGCAGCACCGTGGAGCCGGCGGTGTAGGGGTATACGTCCATGCCGATCTCCTGGCCTCGGGCCAGCTCCTCCAGCAGCGGCAGTGTCTCGCGGGTGCGGCCCCAGTTGGCCGGGCCCGCGCATTTGTGGTGCGATATCACAAGGGGCAGGCCGGACTGCCGGGCCGTCAGCGCGGCCTCCTGCAACGCCGGCAGGATGCCTGCCAGTTCGTCGCGCACATGGGTGGCGTAGACACCGCCATTGCGTGCGGCCACGCTGGCCACCGCCACGAGTTCGTCCTGGTCGGCCGCGTAGGCCTCGCTGTAGAAGATGCCGGACGACAGCCCCAGCGCACCGGCGTCCATGGCCTCCTGCATGTCGGTGGCCATGGCCGCGCGCTCGGCCGGCGAGGCCGCCTGGCGCAAGTCCGCCAGATGCCGCATGCGCAATGCCGTGTGGCCCATCAGCGCCGCCACGTTCACCGCGGGCTGGGCCGCGTTCACGGCATCGGCGTAGCTGGCCATGCTCGCATGCCGGAACTGCAGGCGGCCCAGCAGCGACAGGGGCGCGGACGGCGCCTCGGTCACCACGGGCGCGAGCGAGATGCCGCAGTTGCCCACGATCACCGTCGTGATGCCCTGCGACAGCTTGGGCAGCATGGCCGGGCCGTCCAGCACGGCCGCGTCGTCGTGGGTATGCACATCGATGAAGCCGGGGGCTATCACCAGGCCGGTGCAGTCGATTTCTTCGGGCGTGCCGGCGGCGGCCAGATCGGCCGGTGCGATCTGGCCCGGCGCCGCGATGGCCAGGATGCGGTCGCCGTGCAGCAGCAGGTCACCCTGCCAGCCGGCCGCGCCGGTGCCGTCCACGATCAGGCCATTCTTGAGCAGCGTTGCGGGCGCCATGTCACTCCTCCCGCGCCGACAGCTTGTACGCGCCACCTTCCAGCGCCCCCGCGTACTCCGCGCTGTCGAAGCCGTGCTTGTGCAGCAGCTGCTTGAACTGCTGCAGCCCCCGTGCGGCCACGGGGCCGAGCTTCTGGGCCAGGCGCACCATCAGGATCTCGATGACGACCAGGTGCGCCAGGTACGCCTCGGTGCCCACGCGCATCACCGCGTCCTGCGGCACGGACACGGCCAGCACCAGGTCGGCCGCCTCGGCCAGCGGGGTGCCCGGCTGGGTCAGGGCCACCACGGTGGCGCCCTGCGAGCGGGCGAAGCGCGCGGCCTCCAGCGTGTAGGGCATGCGGCCCACGTGCGAGATCACGAAGGCCACGCCGTCGGGCCCCAGCGTGCTGGCCGAGACCAGCTGCTGGTGCGCATCGAAGATCGCGTTGGCCGTGCAGCCCAGGCGGAACAGCCGGCTTTGCAGCTCGCTGGCCATGAAGGTCGACGCGGCGCCCACCGAATAGCAGTCGATGCGGCGCGCCGCAGCGAGCCGCTCGGCCACCTGGTCGAGCACCTGGGCATCAAGGTTGCGGCCCAGCTCGGTCAGCGAGGACACGGCCGCGTGCACGATCTTGCTGGCCACGTCGTGCGCGCTGTCGTCGGCCAGCACGCTGCGGTGCAGGTGCGAGCCGGACACGGCCAGGTCCTGCGCCAGCGCCACCATGAACTCGCGCACCGAGTCATGCCCGAAGCTGCGGCAGGTGCGCACGATGGTGGGCATGGAGACGCCCGCCTGCTGGGCCAGTTGCTCCACCGTGGCGACTACGGCGGCGCGGGGGTCTTCCAGCACCACGCGCACCACGCTGCGCTGCGCCTCGGGCAGGTCGGGCTGGCGCTCGCGCAACTGCTGCAGCAAGCTTTGGGATGTGTGTGTGATGGCCATGCTCAAAAACGGGTGCTGATGGCGCCGGTCACTGCCCAGTCGTCCTCGACGAGGGGCAGCCAGCGCCATTTGTCAAAAGTGGTGCAGGGGTGGGAGATGCCCAGCGCCACGCGGTCGCCCACGGCGGGCGGGCTGCCCGCGGGGTCGAAGCGCAGGTAGGCGTGCTGGTCGTTCAGCGCGCTCACGGTCCAGCCCTGCGGCACATCGCCCGCAGTGCGCTGGCCCCGCGGCGCCCAGCGCACGGGCACCGGCATCTCCAGGTCGTAGGACACATCGCGCCGCCCGCAGGTCAGCAGCGCCAGGCCCGGCTCGGGCACGGACTGCACCATGGCCCATACCTCCAGTGCGGGGCGCAGCGATGCGTCCAGGCCCTCGCGCTGCTCTACGTGGCGCAGGAAGCGCATGTAGTTGCCGTGGTCGTGCGTGATGTAGCAGCCCGAGCGCAGCACGCCCTCCACCGGACGCGACAGGCCCTGCGTGCGCAGCAGCGGCACCACCAGGTCGAACACGGCGGAGCCGCCGGCCGTCAGCAGCACGGTGGGGTCGGCGAACAGGCCGTGGGCATCGCATTGGCGCGCCACCTCGGTCACGCGGCGTACCAGGGCAGTGACTTCGCGCGCATCGTGCTCGCTGTCGCACCGGGCCACGCCGCCTTCGTAGCACTCGATGCCGCCCAGTTGCGCGGCGGGTGAGCGGGCGATGGCCTGGGCTAGCGCCAGCGCTTCTTCCAGCGTCCGGCAGCCGGTGCGCTGGCCGGGGATGCCGATCTCCAGCAGCGTGTCGAAGCGGCGGGCCACCTGCCCCGCGGCCTGGCGGCGCGCGGCCCAGTCCTCGATCAGCTGCAATTGCGCCAGCGAGTCCACCAGGAACCACACGCGCAGGCCCGCATGCCGCTGCAGCAGCGCCTGCAGTCCGTCCAGGTCGGCATCGCACACCACCTGGTTGGCAATGATGGCCCGGCGCGCGCCAGCCTCCACGCCCACCGAGAGCTGGTAGATGGTGGCGAACGTCAGGCCCCAGGCGCCGGCCGCGAGCTGCTGGCGAAACAGCTCGGGCGACATGGTGGTCTTGCCATGCGGTGCCAGTGCCACGCCCTTGCGCGCCGCGAAGTCCTGCATCCAGGCCAGGTTGTGGGCCAGCGCAGAGCGCCGTATGACGGCCAGCGGGTAGGCCAGGTCGTCCGCCAGCAGGTTCCAGCCCCTGGCGGCCAGGTCGGACGCGCGGCAGGGCGCAGCGGTTTGCGGAAAGCTCTTGCTGCGGTGGTCGAGGATGAATTCGTCGGTCATGGGGAAATGGGGTGGTGCGCTGTTTTCCAGCAGGCATGCAGATGGCCCGGCTGCACCTCGCGCAGCAGCATATCGGTGCTGGCGCAGCGCTCTTCGGCCAGGGGGCAGCGGGTGCGGAACACGCAGCCCGAGGGTGGGTGGGCGGGGCTGGGCAGGTCGCCCTGCAGCAGCGGGATGCTACGCCGCTGCGCCGGGTCGGGGATGGGCGCGGCCGCCAGCAGCGCGCGCGTATAGGGGTGCTGGGGGTGGGCGTACAGCGCCTCGGTGGGGGCGATCTCCATCACGCGGCCCAGGTACAGCACCACCACGCGGTCGCACAGGTATTCCACCACGTCGAGGTCGTGCGAGATGAACAGCAGGGTCAGGCCCAACTGCTCCTTGAGCTCGCCCAGCAGGTTCACCACCTGGGCCTGGATGGACACGTCCAGCGCCGACAGGGGTTCGTCCGCCACGATGAAATTCGGCTCCACGGCCAGGGCGCGGGCGATGCCGATGCGCTGGCGCTGGCCGCCGGAAAACTCGTGCGGAAAGCGGTCCGCATGCTCGGGCCGCAGGCCCACCTGCTGCAGCAGCTCGTGGATGCGCGGCAGGCGTGCGCGGCCCTTGGCCAGGCCGTGGGTGTCCAGCGCTTCGGCCAGCACCTCGCGGATGCGCATGCGCGGGTTGAGGCTGGCGTACGGGTCCTGAAAAATGATCTGGATCTTGGAGCGCAGCGGGCGGTATTGCCCCTGCGAGAGCGCCGCCAGGTCCTGCGCGGCGCCCGCGCCGTGGTACAGCATCTGCCCGCCGGTCGGGTCCACCAGGCGCGTCAGCAGCCGGCCGATGGTGCTCTTGCCCGAGCCCGATTCGCCCACCAGGCCCAGGGTCTCGCCCTGGCGGATGGTGAAGCTCACATCGTCCACCGCGCGCACCGGGTGGGCGCCGCTGCCAAAGTACTTGCGCAGGTGCTGGATCTCCAGCAGCGGGGCCTCCGCAAGGCTGCCTGTGGGCAATGCCATGGGTTGTTGCAGCACGGCGCTCATGCGGTCACCTCGCGGTGGATGCAGCGCACCATGCGGCGCGCGCCGGTGGCTTCCAGCGGCGGCATCTGCGCGTCGCAGGCGGCCAGCTTGCGGGCGCAGCGTGGTGCAAAGGCACAGCCCGGGGGCGGGGCCAGCGGGCTCGACACCTGGCCCGGTATGGCCACCAGCTTGCGGCGCCCGGGGGCGGCCGCTGCGCCGCCCTGCTGCCGTGCCACACCGGGCAGGCAGGCCAGCAGGCCGCGCGTGTAGGGGTGCTCGGGCCGCGCGAACAGGTCGTGCACGCGGGCCGATTCGACGATGCGGCCGGCGTACATCACCGCCACGGCGTCGGCGTACTGCGCCACCACGCCCAGGTTGTGCGTGACGAACAGCATGCTCATGCCCGTCTCCTTTTGCAGACGGCCCATCAGCGCGAGGATCTGCGCCTGAATGGTCACATCGAGCGCCGTGGTGGGCTCGTCGGCGATCAGCAGCGTGGGGTTGCAGGCCATGGCCAGTGCGATCATCACGCGCTGGCGCATGCCGCCCGAGAGCTGGTGCGGGTACTCGTTCACGCGCTGGGCGGCGGCCGGTATCTCCACCAGCTCCAGCATGCGCCGGGCGTGGGCATGCGCGGTGCGGCGGTCCATCTTCAGGTGCAGGCGGGCGGACTCGGCGATCTGCTCGCCCACCGTGAGCACCGGGTTCAGGCTGGTCATGGGCTCCTGGAAGATCATGGCCAGCTCGTTGCCGCGCAGTGCGCGCTTGTCGGCCTCTTTCAGGGCCAGCAGGTCCACGCGGCGGCCGTCGCGCTGCACGAACCAGGCCTGGCCGCTGACCTCGGCCTGCGAGGTGCGCGCATGCAGGCCCATCAGCGACAGGCTGGTGACGGACTTGCCCGAGCCGGACTCGCCCACCAGTGCCAGCGTCTCGCCGGGGTGGATGGTGAACGACACGTCGGCCACGCTCTGGATGCGGCCTCCGTCGGTGGCGAACGAGGTCGAGAGGCCCTGCACTTCCAGGCGGGCCGCGGCGGGGTCGGTCAAAGGTGCGGCACTCATACGGTCTTCTTCAGTTTGGGGTCGAGCAGGTCGCGCACGCCGTCGCCCAGCATCTGCAGCGACAGCGCGGTGAGAACGATGGCGATGCCGGGCGCGAAGATGGTCCAGAACGCCTTGTCCGCATAGTCCAGGCTGCCGGCGATCATGGTGCCCCAGGTGGGGATGTCGGGCGGCACGCCCACGCCCAGGAAGGACAGCCCGGCCTCGGCCAGGATGGCGTAGGCGAAGATGAAGGTCACCTGCACCAGGATGGGCGACATCAGGTTGGGCAGGATGTGCTTGAGCAATATCTTGGGCGTGCGCACGCCCAGGGCGCGCGCTGCGTCCACGAACAGCAGCTCGCGCAGCACCAGCGTGGTGGCGCGCACCACGCGGGCCACGCGCGGCGTGTAGACGATGACGAGGGCGAGCATCACGTTCCACAGCGATACCCCCAGGATGGACACCAGCGCGATGCCCAGCAGGATGTCGGGGAAGGACATCATCGCGTCCACCACCCGCATCAGCGGCGCATCCAGCCGCCGGAAGAACCCCGCGAACATGCCCAGCAGCGTACCCAGCAGCACGGCGCCTGCCGCCGTCACGAAGCCGATGAGCAGCGAGTAGCGCGCGCCGTGCACGATGCGCAGCATCACGTCGCGCCCCAGCTCGTCGGTGCCCGCCCAGTGCGTGGCCGATGGCGCGCGCAGCCGCTCGCTGATGGACAGCGCATTGGGGTCGGCGTCCGACAGGGCGGGATACACAGCGGCGATGCCCACCACCAGCGCCAGCGCGATGGCCGAGGCCAGCACCACCTTGCGTGCGAACAGCCGGCGCAGCACGGCCGCGAAGCGCTGCCAGGAAGAAGGGGAGGAGGGCGAAGATGCCGAAGAGACGTGGCCGTTCATGGTGCCTCCAGCCGGATGCGCGGGTCCACCAGCGTGTAGATGAAGTCGATGGCGAGGTTGATGAACACGTAGATGGCCGCGATGACCAGTAGCGTGCCCTGGATGACCGGGTAGTCGCGCCGCAGCACCGCCCGCACCACCAGGTTGCCCACGCCGGGCAGGTTGAACACGGTCTCGGTCACCACGGTGCCGCCGATCATCAGCGCCATGGTCAGGCCCAGCACAGTGACGATGGGCACGAGCGCATTGCGCAGCACGTGCTTGACCATGATGGTGCCCTCGTCCAGCCCCTTGGCGCGTGCGGTGCGCACATAGTCTTCGCCCAGGATGTCGAGCATGGATGCGCGGGTGAAGCGGATGATCAGCGCCGAGTTGAGCAGGCCCAGCACCAGCGCGGGCAGCAGCAGGTGCGACAGCCGCTCGCCCAGCGTGGCGCTGGGGTCGCCATAGCCCGATGCCGGAAACCACCCCAGCTTGACCGCGAACAGCTGGATGAGGATCAGGCCCAGCCAGAAGCTGGGCACGCTCGCGCCCAGCATGGCCACGCCGCTCACGGCCTGGTCGGCCGCGCTGCCGCGCCAGATGGCGGCCGCCATGCCACACGGAATGCCCACCAGCGCCGCGATGCCCACGGCGAACAGCGCGAGGAACAGCGTGGGCTCGGCCCGCTCCAGCAGCGCCTGCGCCACGGGCCGCTGCAGGAAGAGCGACTGCCCCAGGTTGCCCTGCAGCAGCTCGCCCACCCACAGCACGAACTGCGTGGGCAAGGGCTTGTCCAGCCCGTACTGGGCGCGCGCCTGCGCAATGTCGGCGGCAGTAGCCTGGTCGCCCAGCAGCAGCGCCACCGGGTCGCCCGAGGCCAGCCGCGTGAGGCAGAACACCAGCACCGCCACCAGCGCCAGTACCACCGCCGCCCCACCCAGCCGCTTCAATAGAAATCGCATGCTTGCTTGTCTCTTAAAAAGTCCCCACTCGCACCACACCCCGGTCCAAGCCAGTGCCACCGTGGAACCGGCTTTGCCGGGCCACCGGAGGCGCCCCCTCGGGGGAGGCGCCGCAGGCGCTTCGGGGGGTTACTTCATCCATGTGTTCCAGAAGAACGGCCAGACCGCCGGCGTGTAGCCCGACAGCTTGGCCGAGCGCGCCGACAGGCCGTTGAACTTGCCCACCTCGATGAACGGCACCTCGTCGTACACCACCTGCTGCACCTTGCCCCACAGCGCGCCCCGCTTGGCCGGATCGGTCTCCTGGTTGAACGCGGCCAGGGTCGACTTCTTGGCGTCGGACTCCCACCAGCCCGGTGCGCCGTCGCCCAGTTGGGGTGGCGACAGCATGGGCTCGGGGAACAGGCCCGAATGCGTGAAGTACACGTCCCACAGCTTGGCGTCGTTGCGGCGCTGCACCAGGGTGGCCCAGTCCACCACCTGCAGGTCGGTCTTGAAGCCTGCCTTCTTGAGCTGCTCGGACATCACCAGCGCCATGTTGTAGTGGAACTCGTACTGCCGGCTGGCCATGATGCGCACCGGCTGGCTGTTGTTGTAGCCCGCCTTGGCGGCCAGCTCCTTGGCGGCCTGGGGGTTGCGCTCGTTGTACAGCTTGGCGCCCGCGTCCGAGTAGTAGGGCGTGCCCTTGGGGAAGAAGTTGGGCTCCACCATGAAGAAGCGGTTGTCGCCAAAGCCTGCGGCCATCAGCTCACCCGTGCCCACCGCGGTCTGCACCGCGCGGCGCAGGGGCTGCGATGCCAGCACACCTTCCTTGGTGTTGAACACGATGTACGGAAAGCCGAAGTTCTTGGTGACGATGGGCACCACGGCCGGCGCGCCTTTTTCCACGCGGCCGATGGCTTCCACCGGCAGCAGGTCGGCATAGTGGAACTGGCCGGACAAAGCGCCTTCGACCCGGGTGTTGGCGCTGGGCACGGGCACGAAGCGCAGCTCATCGAGCAGCGCTTCGCGGCGGCCCGCGTAGCCGCTGGGCGCTTCCTTGCGGGCCGCGTAGTCGTCAAAGCGCACCAGCACGGTGAACTGGTCCGGCCGGCGTTCCTTGAACTTGTAGGGCCCGGTGCCGATGAATTCCTTGAGCTGCGGCGCGATGCTTTCCTTGGCCAGGATGGCCGCCATGCCGCTGGGCAGCGCCAGCTGGGCCAGCAGCGGCGCATAGGGGTTCTTGAGCTTGAGCTCCACGCCGTGCGTGCCCTTGGCGGCCAGTGATGCCACTTCCTTGCCCACGGCCTTGCCCCGCGGCGAGAGCTCCATCCAGCGCTGCAGCGAGGCCACCACGTCCTCGGCCGTCATCTCGCGGCCGTTGTGGAACTTCACGCCCTTGCGCAGGGCGATGGTGTAGGTGAGGCCGTCCTTGGAGACGGTGGGCATGCCCTCGGCCAGCATGGGCGCAATGCTCCAGTTGGCGTCGAAGGTGTACAGCGGCTCGTACACGTGCTGCATGATGGTGCCCACCAGGTCGGCGGTGCTCACCATCGGGTCCAGGCCCTGGGGCTCGCCCACCATGGCCAGGTTGGCGGCGCCGCCCTTGGCCGGTGCAGGGGCCGCCTGGGTCCAGCCGGTGCCAGTACCCATTCCCCACAGCGCGGCCACTGCCAGCGCACCCAGCAGCCCGCGCCGCGCGGCCTGGTGGCGCAGCGTCAGCCAGGGTCGCACCACATTGGTTCCAGAAGTTTGCATCGTGCACCTCTAAGTAATAGGATTACATTGATAAGCACTTTCGATGCCAGAAATCCGCTCGATTTGTGCTTGTTAGGCGTTTTGTATGTAATATCTTTACTCAAAGGAGCACTTTCAATGCCAGTAGAAACCCTCGGTCAGTCCCCGCTTGCCTCCGACCGGCAGGCCCGTCCGCTGTCCCCCGCCACGCGCGCCGGGGACTTCGTTTTTGTGTCGGGCCAGGTGCCCACCGATGACCAGGGCCAGGTCATCACCGGGGGCATCGAGGCGCAGACGCGCCAGGTGTTCCTGCGCCTCACGCAGGCGCTGGCGCTGGCCGACTGCACGCTGGCCGACGTGGCCAAGGTCAGCGTGTGGCTGGCCGACGCGCGCGACTTCGGCAGCTTCAACCGCGTGTACATGGAGTGTTTTGGCGAGCACCGGCCCGCGCGCTCCACGGTGGAGTCGCGGCTCATGATCGACGCCAAGGTGGAGATCGACGTCACGGCGTACAAGCCGCGCGGCTGAGCACGGCGTGCGCATGCCGGCGGCCCGCGGCGCCGGCTGGGCTGCTACATCACGCGGATGCCCAGCTCGCTGACCAGCGCGGCCGCCTGGTCGGTGGAGAGGATCGCGCCCTTGAAGGATTGCGCCAGCTGGGCCAGCCGCAGCCCGCCCAGGTCCACCGACCGCAGGTCGGCGCCGTCGAAGCGGGCGTTCTTGAGGTGGGCATCGCGCAGGCTGCCGCCTTCGAACACCGCATCGCGGAAGTCGCAGCCCGACACGTCGGCGTCGGACATGTCCAGTTGTTCGATGGTCTGCTTGCGAAACGAAATACCCCGCAGGTCCGCGCCTACCAGCAGCGTGTCGTGAAAGCTCAGGCCCAGCGTCTGCGCTTCATGGAACTGCGCGCCGGTCAGCTTGACCTCGGCGAACAAGGCCGACGCCAGCGTGGCCTTGGTCCAGAGCGTGTTGTTCAGGTCGCAGTGGTGAAAGCGCGCGTCGGTCAGGTGCGCCAGATGAAAGCTTGCCTGCCGCGCCCTGCAGCCCAGCCACCGCGTGTCGCTCAGTTGGGCGCGTGCCAGCGAGGTCTCGGCCAGGCTGCAGCCTGTGAACTGCGCGCCCTGCAATGCCAGGCCCGAGAGGTCGGCGCCGTCGAAGTCGCAGTGCTCGAAGTGCAGGCGCTGCGCCGGGGTGTCCGCCAGCATCACCAGCAGGTCGGCGCGGGTGATCTGCTGCTCTTGCACGAGGACCGTACCGCTGGTGCCGGTGAGTGGGGTGGATGCTGTGTTCATGGAACGGGGCTGTAGTGGTGGCTGGGCAGTGGCGTGGGCGGTGCAACGAGCGAGCGTCAATGCCCCGTGGTCTTGGAAAACAGGTTCACCACCACCACGCCGGCCACGATGAGCCCCAGCCCGGCAATGGCGGGCGCGTCCAGCCGCTGGCCGTAGTAGAGCCAGCCCACGGTCGAGATCAACACGATGCCCACCGCCGACCAGATGGCGTAGGCAATGCCGATGGGCAGGGTCTTGAGCGTGAGCGACAGCAAGTAGAAGGACACTGCGTAGCACACGGCGGTGACCGCGCTGGGAACCAGCCGTGTGAAGCCGTCGGACGCCTTCAGCGCGCTGGTGCCCAGCACTTCGGCCACGATGGCCAGACCCAGCAGGGCGTAGCTGGTGGTGGTGGCGGTCCACTGGATCATGGTGCGGGTCCGTTGCAAAGCTGGAGAAGCGGCCGATTCTAGGAACGCCCGCCGCACTGCGGGGCCAAGCCCTTGCATCTGTGCGGGGCCTCTGCGGCGCGGCTTGCCAGCGGCCGGGATCTGTGTGCACGCGGCGCTGTGCGGGGCGCGCTTCCACCGCCGCAGCGCGACCCGTGGTCTGGCGCGCCCGGCGCGACCCGCGCACCCGGCGCAGATGGCCGCTAGGCGGCGTGCTGCAGCATCAGGTCCAGGTTCTGCACGGCAGCGCCCGACGCGCCCTTGCCGAGGTTGTCGAACACCGCGCTCAGCAGCACCTGGCCGTGCTGCGGATTGGCAAACACGGAGAGCCGCAACTGGTTGGTGCCGTTGAGCACCTGGGGGTCCAGGTGCTGCGCTGCCTGCGCATCCTGTAGCGACACCACCTCGACATGCGCCGCGCCGTCGTAGTGCTGCTGCAGGCAGGCGTGCAACCGGTCGGCAGTCACGCCCGCGGGCAGTTGCCGCAGCAGCAAAGGAATGGTCAGCACGATGCCCTGGCGGAACGAGCCGTAGGCCGGCAGGAAGAAAGGCCGCTGCGTGAGGCCCGCGTGCTGTTGGATCTCTGGCGTGTGCTTGTGGGCCAGCCCCAGGCCGTACACCTGGAACGCGGGGGCTTGCGACGCGCCCGCGCCTTCGTGCTCATCCACCCGCGCGCGGCCGCCGCCCGAGTAGCCCGACACGGCATGGATGGCCAGCGGATGGTCCGCAGGCACCAGGCCTGCCTGCACCAGCGGCAGCAGCAGCGCGATGGCGCCCGTGGGGTAGCAGCCGGGGTTGGTCACGCGGTGTGCCGTGGCGATGCGGGCGGACTGCGCGGCGCTCATTTCAGGCAAGCCGTAGACCCAGTCCGCATCGGTGCGGTGGGCCGAGCTGGCGTCGATCACGCGCACGGCGGGGTTCACCACGGACGCCGCCGCTTCGCGCGCAGGCCCGTCGGGCAGGCACAGCACGGCGATGTCGCAGGCATTGATCGCTTCTGCGCGGCGCGCAGGGTTCTTGCGGTCGGCCTCGGGCAGCGTGAGCAGGCGCAGGTCGCTGCGGCCGTGCAGGCGTTCGTGGATCTGCAGGCCGGTCGTGCCCTGATCGCCGTCGATGAAAACCAAGGGTGCGCTCATGCGGTGCTCCTGATGAATGGAATGGCTGAAGAAAAATGAAGGAATGACGAATCTTCGGCCGCGCCCTAGAATTTGAAAAGTTGAATTTCACAAACATCAACATCAGATTTACTGAACGTCATGCGCGAACTCAACCTCGACCGGCTGCGCACGCTGGTCACCATCGCAGACCTGGGCTCGTTCGCCGAAGCTGCGCGGGTGCTGCACCTGGCGGCGCCCACGGTGAGCCTGCACATCGCCGACCTGGAGGCGCTGTTCGGCGCGCCGCTGCTGGTGCGCAAGCGCGGCGAGGTCACCCCCTCGGGCGTGGGCGACGCGCTGATCGAGCGCGCGCGACGCCTGCTGGCCGATGCGGACGAGGCGCTCGATGTGGTGCAGCGCCAGGTGCAGGGGCTCGCGGGCCGCGTGCGGCTGGGGGCCTCCACCGGTGCCATTGCCCACCTGCTGCCCCAGGCGCTGGAGGTGCTGGGGCAGAACCACCCTGGCATCGACGTGCAGGTGGCCGTGCTCACCACGCAGGACACCATGGCGCGCCTGGCCGGCGGGTCGCTGGATGTGGGCCTGGTGGCGTTGCCCCAGGCCACCGTGCAGGGCGTGAAGGTGCAGCCCTGGCGGCGCGATCCGGTGATGGCGTTCGTGCCGTCGGCCTGGCCTGTGCCACAGCGTGTCACGCCGAAGTGGCTGGCGGGGCAGCCGCTCATCCTCAACGATGTGGGCACCAGCCTGTCGCGGCTGACGGCGGAATGGTTTGCGCTGGCGGGCGCGCACCCCAAGGCGCGCATCCAGCTCAACTACAACGACGCCATCAAGAGCCTGGTGGCCGCAGGCTACGGCGCCACGCTGCTGCCGCACGAGGCCACATCCTCCACGCCGCTCGACCCGCGCATCCGCATGCTGCCGCTGCGCCCCGCGCTGTGGCGGCCGCTGGGCATCGCCCACCGCGCAGGCCCAGTGGAGCGCGCCACGCAGCACGTACTGGATGTGCTGTGGCAGCAGCGCCAGGCCTGAAGGCGGCCCAACAGGGGCGCGCGGTGTGTGAGCGGCCCACGTCCATGGCTTGGGAGCGAGGGGAAGGAGTGGGGCAGGCAGCGACGTTTCGGATGCGCCAAAGCCTGATTTTGATCAAAAAATGCCTCTACCGCGCACCTGGCAAGCGCGACAAGCTATCAATTTGATAGTGCATGCAGCCAGCCACTCCCTGCATGACCGCGCAGCCTCCACCTGAGCAGTCGATCAGGCCGCGGCGTGCGGCCCCAGCGCACTCAGCACCATGCGCACGATCAGTTCCTCGGCATTGTTGTAGTCGCGCTCGGTGAGCGCGGGCTTGCCCAGCAGCAGGGCGAACTGCGCCTCCTGTTCCGCATAGGCCTGCGTGACCGACCAGATGATGAACATCAGGTGCGTGAAGTTGACCTTGGCGATGCGGCCCTCGCGCGCCCAGCGTTCGAAGGTGCGCACTTCGGTCTTGAGCAGCGGGCCCACGCGCTCTGCGATGGCGGTGCCATAGCGTGGTGCACCGGCAATCACCTCTTTGGTGAACACCTTGGCACCCTGGGGGCGCATGCGCGAGTACTGCAGCTTGGCGCGGATGTAGCGGCGCAGGGCCTGCTGGGGGTCATCGCTGTGCGACAGGGCCTCCATGCCTTCGAGCCACTGGGTGAGCACGTCGTCGAGCACGCGCTGGTACAGCGCCTCCTTGCTCGGAAAGTAATACAGCAGGTTGTGGCGGCTGATGCCGATGGCCGCGGCAATGCTCTCGAGCGACGCGCCCTCGAAGCCGAACTGCGCGAAGTGGTTCTCTGCCTCGGCCAGGATGCCCTGCTCCTTGCGCAGGCGCGAAGCCTTGGGGGCGCGGGGGCCGGTGTCGTCGGCGGTTGTGGCCACCGCAGCGGCGGGTGCGCGGGGGCGTTTGGCAGGGCGGGGGGCGGGGGCAGCCGGGGACTGGCGGGCGTCGGTCATTGCACCATTGTGGAACAAGCCGGGGCCTGGAAACTGGCATTTGGCTGGCATGGCGTTTGCTCTAGGGATTTTACCAATTGGTAAATTTTTACAGGTTGGTAAATTGGCCCACAACGCAGGGCACCGCGGCACACCAAGCCGTGGGCACCTGCACCCCCACAGCGAGGACCACGATGAAACCTCCGAAGTCTGCGGGCGCAAGCACCCACGCTGGCGCCGCATCGGCTGGCCGCCGCCGCTCCGGCAGCGGCGCGCGCCACCTGCACCGGGCGCCCGCGCCCACCCCGGCCGAACCAGCGAGCAAGGGCCCGGCCTGCACAACCACCCCGCACCTTTCGGAGGACATCTGATGGACACACCCGCAAGCCGTGCCTGCGGCATTCATGCCGCACGCCTGAACCTGGCCGACTACGCCGTCAACTTCAGCGACGCCCACCCGCCGTTGACCCGGCCGCAGGCCCTCATCGAGGCGGAGCGCTGCTACTACTGCCACGACGCGCCGTGCGCCACCGCCTGCCCCACGGGCATCGACATCCCGTCCTTCATCCACCGCATCGCGCAGGACAACAACCGGGGCGCGGCGCGCGCCATCCTGGAGGCCAATCCGCTCGGCGGCATGTGCGCCCGGGTCTGCCCCACCGAGGTGCTGTGCGAACAGGCCTGCGTGCGCAACACCAACGAGGACAAGCCGGTGGAGATCGGCGCGCTGCAGCGCTACGCGACCGACGCCTTCTTCGCCAACCCCGGCGCGCCCATGTTCCAGCGCGCCGCGCCCACCGGCCGCCGCGTTGCCGTCGTGGGTGCGGGGCCTGCGGGCCTGGCCTGCGCCCACGGGCTGGCGCTGCGCGGGCACGACGTGGTGCTGTTCGACGCGCGCCCCAAGCTGGGCGGGCTCAATGAATACGGCCTGGCGAGCTACAAGACCACGGACAACTTCGCGCAGAAGGAGGTGGAGTGGCTGCTGTCGGTGGGTGGCATCGAGGTGCGCACCAGCCAGCAGCTGGGCCGCGACATCACGCTCGACGGCCTGCTGGCCAGCCACGATGCGGTCTTCCTGGGCATGGGGCTGCAGGGCGTGAATGCGCTGGGCGTGGCCGAGCCTGCGGCGGCCGGAGTGCAGGGCTTGAGTAGCGCCGTCGACTTCATCGCCGAGCTGCGCCAGAGCAGCGACCTGTCCACCCTGCCCGTGGGCCGGCGCGTGGTGGTGATCGGTGGCGGCATGACGGCGGTGGACGCCGCCGTGCAGTCCCGCAAGCTGGGCGCCGAAGAGGTGACCATTGTCTACCGCCGGGGAGCCGACGCCATGTCTGCGTCGAAGGTAGAGCAGCAATGGGCGCAGACGAACGGCGTGACCATTCGCCACTGGGCGGCACCACAAGAAGTCTTGTGCGAGGGCGGCGCCGTGACCGGCGTGCGCTTTGCGGCCACGGCGCTCGATGCGGCGGGCAAGCTGGTGAACACCGGCGAGACCTTCACGCTCGCGGCGGACATGGTGCTCAAGGCCATCGGCCAGACCTACGTGGCGGAGCCCGCTGGCAAGGCGATGGCGCTGGAGGGCGGACGCATCGCCACCGACGCCGCAGGCCGCACCAGCCTGGCGAGGGTCTGGGCGGGCGGCGACTGCCGGGCTGGCGGGCGCGACCTGACGGTCGAGGCCGTGGAGCACGGCAAGCTGGCGGCCATCTCCATCCATGAAGCGATGAGCGTGCCGGTGGCGCTCGTGGCCTGACGGCATCGTCGGCACATCCTGACCGCACAACCTGACTGCAATTGACGGGAGCACATCCATGGCAGACATCCGCAGCAATTTCCTGGGCATCCAGAGCCCCAACCCCTTCTGGCTGGCCTCCGCCCCCCCGACCGACAAGGAGATCAACGTCACTCGCGCCTTCGAGGCGGGCTGGGGCGGCGTGGTCTGGAAGACGCTGGGCGAGGACCCGGCGGTCGTCAACGTGAACGGGCCACGCTACTCCACGCTCCTGTCCCAGGACCGCCGCGTGATCGGGCTGAACAACATCGAGCTCATCACCGACCGGCCGCTGCACACCAACCTGGAGGAGATCAAGCGCGTCAAGCGCAACTGGCCCGACCGGGCCATGATCGTCTCGCTCATGGTGCCCTGCGAGGAGCAGAGCTGGAAGAGCATTTTGCCCCTGGTGGAAGACACCGGCGCCGACGGCATCGAGCTCAACTTCGGCTGCCCCCACGGCATGAGCGAACGCGGCATGGGCGCGGCCGTGGGCCAGGTGCCCGAGTACATCCAGATGGTGACAGCCTGGTGCAAGCACTACAGCCGCCTGCCCGTGATCGTGAAGCTCACGCCGAACATCACCGATGTGCGTCACCCCGCGCGGGCGGCCAAGGCGGGCGGGGCGGATGCGGTGTCGCTCATCAACACCATCAACTCCGTCATGGGCGTGGACCTGGACCGCATGGTCATGAGCCCCAGCACCGACGGCTGGGGGTCGCACGGCGGCTACTGCGGCCCGGCCGTCAAGCCCATCGCGCTCAACATGGTGGCCGAGATCGCGCGCGACGCGCAGACCGCGGGCCTGCCCATCAGTGGCATCGGCGGCATCACCACCTGGCGCGATGCGGCCGAATACATCGCGCTGGGCTGCGGCACGGTGCAGGTGTGCACGGCGGCCATGGTGTACGGCTTCAAGATCGTGCAGGACATGTGCGACGGGCTGTCCAACTTCATGGACGAGCACGGCTACGCCACGCTCGACGACTTCAAGGGCCAGGCCGTACCCACGGTGCGGGACTGGAAGAACCTGAACCTCAACCACATCGAAAAGGCCGTGATCAACCAGGATGCCTGCATCCAGTGCGGCCGCTGCCATGTGGTGTGCGAAGACACCTCGCACCAGGCCATCACTTTCACCAAGGACGGCGGCGTGCGCAAGTTCGAGATCAACGAGGCCGAGTGCGTGGGCTGCAACCTGTGCGTGTCGATCTGCCCCGTGCCCGAGTGCATCACCATGCGCGCCCTGGAGCCCGGCGAGGTGGATGCGCGCACCGGCAAGCCGGTGACCGGCGAATACGCCAACTGGACCACGCACCCGAACAACCCCCAGCGGGTGGCGGCGGCAGCGTGATGGACCGCTTTCCGTGTGCATTCGCCACAGGGCCTGCAGAGCAGTCCCTGTGCGTTGGCAGGGTGTTGACGGGGCTCGCATGCTGCACTGCATCTGGTGCATTTTTTGCGTAGCCCTCAACATCGCTGGCATCCCCTTGGCCCGCCATCTGCCAGCGTGAGAACGCCGGACCAGGCAGCGGGTTGTGTTCCACCCCCACGACGTCTTTGACAGGAGTACAGGCATGACCAACAGTACCGGCAGCGCTGCCCATGTGGCAGGGCACCTGCCCGGCGGAGCATCCAATTCGCTCGCCAATGAAGATCTGCTCCCCACCACCGCGGCGCAGCGGCACTGGACCTGGAAAGACTTCGCCGCGCTCTGGGTGGGCATGGTGGTGTGCGTGCCCACGTACACCATGGCCAGCTCCATGCTCGACCAGGGCTTCACCTGGCAGATGGCGGTGTGGCTCGTGTTCCTGGCCAACTGCATCGTGCTGATACCGATGGTGCTCATCGGCCGGGTGGGGCCCAAGTACGGCGTGCCGTTCCCGGTGCTTGCGCGTGCGTCGTTCGGCGTGAAGGGGGCCAACCTGCCGGCCGTGCTGCGCGGCCTGGTGGCGTGCGGCTGGTTCTCCATCAACTGCTACTTCGGTGCGCTGGCGCTCCACGGCTTCCTGAACATCGTGGGCATGAACCTCGCGGGGCCCGCCCAGGGCGAGACCATCAGCACCTCGCAGTTCATGTGCTTCCTCGCGTTCTGGGCCGTGCACATCTACTTCATCTGGAAGGGGCCGGAGTCCATCCGCCTTCTGGAGGTCATCGCCGCGCCGCTGATGATCGGCGCGTCGATCCTGTTCGTGGTGGTGCTTTTGATGAAGGTGCCGTCGGGCCAGCTCTTCAACCTGCCCGCCAAGGTGGTGGAAGGCGGGCCCAAGACCTGGGCGGCCCTCACGGGGCTGGTGGGCTTCTGGGCCACGCTCGCGCTCAACATCCCGGACTTCACGCGCTTTGCCAAATCGCAGAAGGACCAGGTCATGGGCCAGGCCATCGGACTGCCGCTGCCCATGGCGCTGTTCTCCATGGTGGGCGTCATCGGCTTTTCGGCATCGGCCATCCTGTATGGCAAGGCGCAGCTGTTCCCTGATGGCCTGCTGACCCAGATGGGCAGCGTGGCGGCGGGCCTGGGCCTGCTGGTGATCCTGCTGGCCAACCTGACGACCAACGTGGCCGCCAACCTGGTGTCGCCGTCGTACGACTTCAGCCAGATCGCACCGTCCAAGATCAGCTTTCGCATGGGCGGCGTCATCGCCGCGCTGATCGGGCTGGTGTTCATGCCCTGGAAGATCCTCGCCACATCGGGCGGCTATCTCTTCACCTGGCTGGGCGGCTACGGCACGCTGCTGGGCGCCATTGCCGGCATCCTGCTGGTGGACTACTACCTGGTGCGCAAGAGCGTGCTGAAAGTGGACGACCTGTACCGGCGCGGCGGCGACTACGAGTACAGCAACGGCTGGAACCTGCACGCACTCATCGCCTTCGCCCTGGGCGTGCTGCCCTGTCTGCCGGGCTACCTGGCGGTGTCCGGCGTGGTGGACAAGGCGGGCATGCCTGCCATCTGGCTCACGCTGTTCGACTCGGGCTGGTTCTTCAGCCTGGCCGTGGCCGGCACCTACTACTACCTGACCGCCAAGAAGAAGTGACCTGGGGCCCCGCCCGGCCGTGGTGCCGGTGCCGGGCCTGCTTTTTTTGATCTGCATCCCTGAAGGAGATCTCCATGACCCAAGCCCTTCTGATCCGCGGTGGAACCGTGGTCAACGCCGACCGTGAACAACAGGCCGATGTCCTCTGCGTCGATGGCCGCATCGTGGCCGTGGGCGAGGGTGCGGCGGCGCAGGCCCCGGCCGGCGCGCAGACGCTGGACGCCAGCGGCCAGTACGTGCTGCCCGGCGGGATCGACCCGCACACGCACATGCAGCTGCCCTTCATGGGCACGGTCACCATGGACGACTTCTTCACCGGCACGGCGGCAGCGCTGGCGGGCGGCACCACGAGCATCATCGACTTCGTGATTCCCGACCCGCAGGAGCCCATCCTGGAGGCCTACCGCAAGTGGCGCGGCTGGGCCGAGAAATCGGCGGCCGACTACTCCTTCCACGTCGCCATCACCTGGTGGAGCGAGCAGGTGCGCGCCGACATGGGCACGCTGGTGCACGAGGAGGGCGTGAACAGCTTCAAGCACTTCATGGCCTACAAGAACGCCATCATGTGCGACGACGAAACCCTGGTGAACAGCTTCAAGCGCGCGCTGGAGCTGGGCGCCATGCCCACGGTGCATGCCGAGAACGGCGAGCTGGTGTACCTGCTGCAGCAGGAGGTCGCCAAGATGGGCTTCACCGGCCCCGAGGGCCACCCGCTGTCGCGCCCGCCCATGGTCGAGGCCGAGGCCGCCAACCGCGCCATCGCGATTGCCGACGTGCTGGGCGTGCCCATCTACGTGGTGCACGTGAGCTGCATGGAGTCGGCCGACGCGATCGCCCGCGCCCGCGCGCGCGGCCAGCGCGTGTACGGCGAGGTGCTGGCCGGGCACCTGCTGGTGGACGAGAGCGTCTACCGCGACCCCGACTTCGCCAAGGCCGCCGCGTATGTGATGAGCCCGCCGTTTCGCCCCAAGGTGCACCAGGAGGCGCTGTGGCGCGGCCTGCAGTCCGGCCAGCTGCACACCACCGCCACCGACCACTGCACCTTCTGCGCCGCGCAAAAAGCCATGGGCCAGGAGAACTTCGCCAAGATCCCCAACGGCACCGGCGGCGTCGAAGAGCGCATGGCCGCCATCTGGGACGGCGGCGTCAACACCGGCCGCCTCACGCCCAGCGAGTTCGTGGCCATCACCTCGGCCAACGCGGCCAAGCTGTTCAACATCTATCCGCGCAAGGGCTTCATCGGCGAGGGCGCCGACGCCGACCTCGTGCTGTGGGACCCCGAGGGCACCAAGACCTTCTCGGCCAAGACGCAGTTCAGCAAGGGCGACTTCAACATCTTCGAGGGCCGCACCGTGCGCGGCATTCCCACCCACACCGTGAGCCAGGGCCGCGTGGTGTTTGCCAACGGCGACCTGCGTGCGGAGTCGGGTACGGGCCGCTACATCAAGCGCCCCGCGTTCGGCCCCAACTTCCACGCCGTGCAAAAGCGTGCGCAGGAGCTTGCGCCCACGGCAGTGGCGCGCGGCTGATGCGGGCGCTATGGAAGCATTACATCCGGCTTTGCACTTTCACCGCCCGTTCAGCCTGAGCCTGTCAAAGGCCGTCACCAGCCCCGGCGTCGACAGGCTCAGCCCGAACGGTACTGAGTGAACCGGCAATTCAGACATCCCTTGGAGAACACCATGGACACCAAAGTCAAACCCGACATCGAGAACCTGCGCATCAACGGCGACCGCCTGTGGGCATCGCTCATGGAGCTGGCGCAGATCGGCGCCACGCCCAAGGGCGGCGTGTGCCGCCTCACGCTCACCGACCTGGACAAGCAGGGCCGCGACCTCGTCACCCGCTGGGCGCGCGAGGCCGGCATGAGCGTCACCATCGACAAGATCGGCAACGGCTTCATGCGCCGCCCCGGGCGCAACAACAGCTTGCCGCCCATCATGACCGGCAGCCACATCGACACCCAGCCCACGGGCGGCAAGTTCGACGGCAACTATGGCGTGCTGGCCGGCATCGAGGTGGTGCGCACGCTCAACGACCACGGCATCGAGACCGAGGCACCGATCGAGGTGGCCTTCTGGACCAACGAAGAAGGCAGCCGCTTCGTGCCGGTGATGATGGGATCGGGCGTGTTCGCCAAGGCCTTCACGCTGGAGCACGCCTACGCCGCCACCGACACCGAGGGCAAGACGGTGAAGGGCGAGCTGGAACGCATCGGCTACGTCGGCGAGCAGGAGCCGGGCGACCACCCCATCGGCGCGTACTTCGAGACCCACATCGAGCAGGGTCCGGTGCTGGAAGACAACGACAAGACCATCGGCGTGGTCAGCGGCGTGCTGGGCATCCGCTGGTTCGACTGCACCGTCACCGGCATGGAAGCCCACGCGGGCCCCACGCCCATGGCGCTGCGCAAGGACGCTTTGCTCGCCGCCACGCACATCATGCAGGACGTGGTGGCCGCGGCCCACCGCCACCCGCCGCACGGCCGCGGCACCGTGGGCATGGTGCAGGTGTTTCCCAACAGCCGCAACGTCATTCCCGGCCGGGTCAAGTTCAGCATCGACCTGCGCAACAGCACCGACGAACTCGTGGACCGGATGGCCGCCGAAGTGAAGGCCCGCGCCGAGCAGGTGGCGCAGGAGCACGGCGTGCAGGTGCACATCGAGATGGTGTCCAGCTACCCCGCGCAGGCCTTTCACGCCGAATGCGTGGAGGCCGTGGCCCGCGCCACCGCCAGGCTGGGCTACAGCCACATGCCCGCCGTGTCGGGCGCGGGGCACGATGCCGTGTACATGGCCAAGCTCGCGCCCAGCGGCATGATCTTCATCCCCTGCAAGGACGGCATCAGCCACAACGAGATCGAGGACGCCAAGCCAGAGCACATCACGGCGGGCTGCAACGTGCTGCTGCATGCGATGCTGGAGCGGGCAGGGACCTGACGCCCGCAACGCCGGGTGGACGCGGGCTCGGTACACGGGGCGGCCTTCCTGCCAACCAGCGCCTGCGCCGGCAGCGCAGGCCGTCCCGTCCCGTTGTGGGTGCGCCACAGGTCCCCCGCTGTTACACCTGGGTCCCCGCAGGCGCCAAGTCGTGCCCCCGTGCGGCCTGCACACCGATCTGCGCTTACCACAATGGGATGAAGAGACCGTGACTTTCTGGCGGTCTTGAGGGGATCAACGGGGCGGTCCCTGTATCTTCTGGTTACTTTTTCCGTTTCCCGAAGACGTTTCCCATGAAATTGCGTACCCGAATCCTGTGGCTGTGTGCGGCCACCTTGCTGGGCCTGGTGGTCCTGTCCGCCGTGGCCTTGACCACGCTGTACCGGTCGATGATGAACGAGCGCACGGCGCAGTTGTCCAACCTGGTCATCCTGGCCCACGCCGCCGCGCAGAAGGCGCACGACAAGGAAAAGAGCGGCGCGCTGTCCCGCGAGGACGCGATCAAGGAGGCCGAGCGCACCATCGGCAGCTTTGTCGACAAGGACAAGTATTTCTTCGTGCGCGGCTTCACCAACGATGTGAACTACGTGCACCCCAACCCCAAGCGCATCGGCATCGTCGACGAAAAGGGCGGCAAGGAAGCCGGCGTGCGCTACCGCGCCGCGCTGCAGGGCAAGACCATCGGCACGGTGACCGCGCCGGGCACGCGCCCCGGTGCCAAGGAACCGGTGGACAAGCTCTACGCCATCATCAAGTTCGAGCCCTGGGACTGGATCATCGGCTTTGGCGACTACGTGGACGACATCGAGGATGCGTTCTGGCGCAACACCGCCATCCTGCTGTCCATCGGCGCGGTGCTGATGCTCATCGTGGCGGTGATGGCCTGGCAGATGCTCCGCACGCTAGTGCAGCAGCTCGGCGGCGAGCCGCAGTACGCGGCGCAGGTGGTCACGCAGATCGCCGAAGGCAACCTGGCGGTGGATGTGCAGACGCGCCCGGGTGACACCTCCAGCATCCTGTTTGCCATCCGCGCCATGCGCGACAACCTGGCCCACCTGGTGACCCAGGTGCGCGACAGCACCGACTCGATCAACACGGCATCGGCCGAGATCGCGGCAGGCAACGGCGACCTCTCGTCCCGCACTGAATCGCAAGCCAGCGCGCTGCAGCAGACCGCTGCGTCGATGGAAGAGCTCACCTCCACCGTGGAGCAGAACGCCGCCAACGCCCGGCGTGCCGACGAACTGGCGCGTGTGGCCTCGGCCACCGCCGTGCGCGGCGGCGACGTGGTGCAGCAGGTGGTGGGCACCATGGGCTCCATCGAGCAGTCCTCGCGCAAGATCGTGGACATCATCAGCGTCATCGACGGCATCGCGTTCCAGACCAACATCCTGGCGCTGAACGCCGCGGTGGAAGCCGCGCGCGCCGGCGAGCAGGGCCGCGGCTTTGCGGTGGTGGCCAGCGAAGTGCGCAGCCTGGCGCAGCGCAGTGCCGCCGCGGCCAAGGAAATCAAGGGCCTGATCGACGACTCCGTGACCAAGGTGGGTGCGGGCACGCAACTGGTGGAGCAGGCCGGTGCCACGATGCGCGAGGTGGTCGACGGCGTGAAGAGCGTGACCACCATGGTGGCCGAGATCAGCGCGGCCAGCGCCGAGCAAAGCGCGGGCATCGCGCAGGTCAACCAGGCCGTGTCGCAGATGGACCAGGGCACGCAGCAGAACGCAGCGCTGGTGGAAGAGGCCCTGGCAGCGGCGCAGTCCCTGAGCCAGCAGGCGGTGGCGCTGTCGCAGACGGTGGGGCAGTTCCGCGTCTCTTGAGAGGGTTTTGCGCGGGCGCCGGCGGGCGTCGCGGGCGTGGCAAAACTTGGCTGGACAAGCTCTCTGGCTGTGCGAAGATGCAAACCATGGCGTCTACGGCCGGGGTGCGCCAAGGGCATCGCGGACGGAGCGCGCCGCCGGCGCACACCCTGTCTGCACTGCTGTCACCCCACCGTCATCACCACCATGCCCGCCCGTCTCTTGCTGACCTTTGCGCACCCGCAGGCCGCCGGCCTGGCGCTGGACTGTGGGCTGGCATGACCGTGTCGGCCCCCTTGCCGGCAGCGCGCCTGCCGCAACACCGCCTGCCCACCGACGCCGAGCTGGCCGAGCGCGGACTGCGCTGCGCGGCGCTGGAGTGGCTGTCGCGGCCCGTCTGGCTCTTCGACATCGACGGCCGGTGCGTGTACTGGGCCAATGCGGCGGCGCTGGCCGTGTGGCAGGCCACCACGCTGGCCGAGCTGTGCGGGCGCGACATGGGCCACGACATGTCCGAGTCGGTCGCGCAGCGGCTGGCGCAGTACCAGAGCGACTTCGTGCTGCGGGGCGACGCGAGCTTCACCGAGCAGTGGACCATCTACCCCGGCGGCGTGCCGGTGTCGCTCAACGTGCGCTTTGGCGGGCACCGCCTGCCCGATGGCCGCATGGGCATGCTGTGCGAGGCCGACGCCATGGGCGCGGCCCTGCCGGAGTCCCTGCGCTCGGTCGAGGCCCTGCTGCACACCGCGGTGATGATCACGCTGTACGACGGCAACGGCCAGGCGCTGTACCGCAACCCTGCCGCGCGTGCCGCCGTGCTCAGCCCCGGCGAGCGCCTGCAGGAGCGCGTGGGCAACGCGGCGGTGTTTGCCGCGCTCTCGCGCAGCCTGGAGCAGCACGGCGTGGGTACGCTCACGCTCGCAGTGCGCACGCCGCAGGGCGACCGCTGGCACGAGCTGTCGGCGCGCCGCTGCAGCGACGCCGTCACCGGCCAGGACGCGGTGCTGGTGAGCGAGGCGGACATCAGCGCCATCAAGCACACCGAAGAGCGCGCCAATTTCCAGTCGCTGCACGACGTGCTCACCGGCCTGCCCAACCGGGCCCACTTCACGCAGCGTTTTGCGCGGGCTGTGGAGGAGGCCAAGGCCCAGTCGCTCGAAGCTGCGCTGATGCTGATCGACCTCGATCACTTCAAGGACGTGAACGACACGCTAGGCCATGCGGCCGGCGACGAGCTGCTGGTGGCCATGTCGCAGCGCTTGCGCCACACGCGGCACGGCACCGAGGTGCTGGCCCGCTGGGGTGGCGACGAGTTCCTGGTGCTGCTGACATCGCCGCGCATCCGCGAAGACCTGGATGCACTGCACGAGCGCATCTCCGTGGCCATGGCGGCGCCGCTGTCCATTGCCGGGGCGCAGCTGCGCGTCACGTCCAGCATCGGCGTGGCGCTGTACCCGCAGGACGGCGAGTCCATCGAGATCCTGCTGCGCAACGCCGACCTGGCCATGTACGCGGCCAAGGAGCGCGGGCGCAACGCGCTGGCCTATTTCGACCGGCACATGGCCGAGACGGTGCGCAGCCGCACCGAGCTGGAGAAAGAGCTGCACCTGGCGCTGGAGCGCGAGGAGTTCGAGGTGTACTTCCAGCCGCGCGTGGACGTGGCCACCAACACCATCCGCGCAGTGGAGGCGCTGGTGCGCTGGAACCACCCGCGCCTGGGCGTGGTGTCGCCCGCGCATTTCATCCCGGCCTGCGAGACCACCGGCCTCATCGGCGCGCTGGGCCTGTGGGTGCTGGCGCAGGCGGCGCGCGAACAGGTGGCCTGGGCCGCGAAGGGCTGGGACCTGGTGGTGTCGGTCAACCTGTCGCCGCGCCAGTTCGCATCGCCCAGCCTGCTGCACGACATCACCAGCGTGCTGCGCGAGGCCGCTGTGAACCCCGCGCGCATGGAGCTGGAGATCACCGAGTCCATCCTGCTCGGGGAAGACCAGCACGTGCTCAACGTGCTGCGCGAGCTGTCGGCGCTGGGCCTGACGATTGCGCTCGATGATTTCGGCACGGGCTATTCCAACCTGGCCTACCTCCAGCGGTTCCCGGTCCACACGCTCAAGATCGACAAGACCTTCATCCAGGACACCGACGCCAACCGCTCGCTGGCCGAGCTGATCGTCTCGCTGTCGACACTGATGAAGCTCACGGCAGTGGCCGAGGGCGTGGAGACCCAGGAACAGCTCGACTGGGTGGCCGGGCGCGGCATTGCGCAGTACCAGGGTTATCTGTATGCGCGGCCGATGCCGGTGCGGGAGTTCACCGACTGGATGCGTGTGCACCCGCCGGGCTGAGCCTGGCAGACAGGCGTCGCCGCGATGCTCGGCTCACACTGATTCGGTCAGGCCGAGGCCGCCAGTTCCGGCGCGTCGGTGATACCCAGAAAGTGGTCCAGCATGTGGAAGTGGTCCTCGAAGAACTCCTCCTCCATGCCTGCCAGTTCGGACAGCGGCGTCCACTGCACCTGCAGCGCATCGTCGTCCGCCTGGACCTTGGGGAAGGCCGCGTTGCCCAGGTCGAAGTAGTGCGCATGCGTGAGCGTGCGGCCGCGCTGGCTGCGGTCGGGGTGGTCGAAGACGGCCACGGACTGCAGCGCGGCGCGCATGGTGGCTTCGGGCAGGTCGCAGTGGGTTTCTTCCACGAGTTCGCGCAGGCAGGACTGCCACACCGTTTCGCGCTGTTCGATGAAGCCGCCCGGCACGGCCAGCTGGCCTTTGCCGGGGGCGTGGGCGCGGCGGATGAGCAGCACGTGGTCCTGGCAGCGCAGGACAGCGTCCACGGTCACAAAGACGGGAGGGTAGGGTGCAGCGGACCAGGCCTCTCGGTAGCGGCGCAGCATGCGCCATTCTTCCTGCAGGGCCGGGTAGTGCGGGGTGTGGGCAAAGTGCTCCAGCGCTGTCAGTGTGCTGGGCGGAATCTCGGCCGCCAGCGGAGCCAGCGCTGCCTGCACTGTGGCGGGCGTGGCGCCGAAGTAGGCGTCGCGGATGGCGGTGGCGTCGATGCGGCCCTGGCGCTCCACGTGGATGAGCTGCCAGCCGGGGAAGGCGCTCAGGTAGCTGCTGGTGGCGTCCTTGAAGTGGCCCACCAGGCCGATGTTGGCATCGGCACCGGCGATCTCGGCCACGCCGCGGCGCACGGCCTGCACCCACACGGCCTCGTTGTAGTAGTCCCGCACGGGCAGCACGCGCACCCGGGCGCGGTCGGCCGCGGGCAGGGCTTCGTGCAGCATGGCCTCGCGTTCTTGCCAGGTGAAGGGGTTCTTGGGCGAGCGGGCCTGCCAAGCAGAGCCGACCACCACGATCACATTACGCGCGCTGTCGAGTGCGCGTTGCAGCAGGGCCAGATGGCCGGTGTGGACGGGCTCGAAGCGGCCGATGTAGATGGCGGTGTCGTGCATGTGTCTCCAGGCGGTTGAAGTGATCTGAGCCTCTACCGCTTGATGGGAGAGCGCTGCCAGCTACTGTTTTGATAGCGATTGTAAAAGGGCGTGCGGGGCTGCTCGGCGGCTGCTGAAAAGTCCATCCGTTCACGCCGGGCCTTTCGGCATGTCACGGCAGGCTTGTCGAAGCGCGGTGCCGGGCTTCGGCCAGCTCAGCCCAAGCGGATGGGAGTGCATTCCATATGCATGCCGTCAGACATATTTTGCCGCGATCGGCATCTGCCGCCCGCTGCCGAACGCCCGGGGCCGAACGCGCAGGATGGGCGGGGCCTGGCGGCGCTTGTATTCGTTGCGCGCCACCATCATGCGCACGCGCTGCACCAGGGCGCGGCCGGCGTCGTCTTCTTGCAGGTTCGACACGAAGGTCTGCGCGGCCGTGAGTTCGGCGGTGGACAGGCGCTCGCCTTCGATCAAGAGCTTGAGCACTTCGTCCAGCACCGGGTAGGGCGGCAGGCTGTCCACGTCGCGCTGGCCGGGGGCCAGTTCGGCGGATGGTTCCTTGTCGATGATGGCCACGGGGATCAGCTCGCGCCCGGCCTGTGCGTTGACGTGGCGCGAGAGCGCGAACACTTCGGTCTTGTACAGGTCGCCGATCAACCCCAGGCCGCCGTTGGTGTCGCCGTACAGCGTGCAGTAGCCCACCGAGATCTCGGACTTGTTGCCGGTGGTGAGCAGCAAGTGGCCGAAGGCGTTGGAGTATTCCATCAGCACCGTGCCGCGGATGCGCGCCTGCAGGTTTTCGAGCGGCAGGCCCGCCAGCGGCTGGTCGAACGATTGCCCGAACTGCTGCGCGTAGCCCGCCACCAGGTCTGCGATGGGGTGGGTGAACAGCTGCACGCCCAGGTTGCGGCACAGGGCCACCGAGTCGTCGACCGAGCCGCTGCTGGAGTAGCGCGAGGGCATGGTGATGCCCACCACGTTCTCGGGGCCCAGCGCCTGTGCGGCCAGGGCCAGGGTGAGCGCGCTGTCGATGCCGCCCGAGCTGCCCACCACCGCCTGCCGGAAGCCGCAGCGGCGCGCGTAGTCCTTGAGGCCCAGCATGATTTGCTGGCGGTAGAACTCCATGGTGGGAATGCCCTCGGCCGGCACGGGGGCCGGGGCCTGGCCGTCGCCCATGGAGAAGTGGCCGTTGTCGAACTGCAGGGTGCGCACGTCCTCCACGAAGCGGGGCGCCTCGAAGACGATGCCGGCATCGGGCTCGGCCGCAAACGATGCGCCGTCGTACACCAGCTGGTCGTGCCCGCCCACCTGGTTGACGTACAGGATGGGCAGGCCGTGGCGGCGCGATGAGCCGCCGAAGATCTGGTGGCGCTGCTCGCGCTTGCCCACGTGGCTGGGGCTGGCGTTGATGCTGATCACCAGGTCCGGTGCGGCATCGCGCAGGCGCACGAAGGGGTTGGTGACGTAGTCGGCGCCGTGGTCGTTCCAGCCGTCTTCGCAGACCAGCAGGCCCACCTGGGCATTGCCCACGCGCAGCACCTTGGCCACGTCGGGGCCGGGCTCGAAGTGGCGGCGCTCGTCGAAGATGTTGTAGGTGGGCAGCAGCTGCTTGGCGTACGACAGCTTCACGGTGCCGCCCTGCAGCACCAGCAGGCTGTTGTGCAGCCGCTTGCCCGGCCCGCTGGCGCGCGTGGGCGTGCCCACCACCCAGTGCAGGGCCGGCAGCTCGGCCGATGCGGCCTGCAACTCAGCCACCCCGGCCTCCACGCGCTGCATGAATTCTGGCTCGTCCAGCATGTCGCCGGGGTAGTAGCCGCACAGCGAGAGTTCGCTGAACACGACGATATCGGATTGGTCGGCTGCAGCCTTGCGGGCAGCATCCACCATGCGGTCGACATTGCCTTCGATGTCGCCGACGGTGATATTCAATTGAGCGATGGTGATGCGGAGCATTGCGTTTCCCTTGAGTGCGCAGAGCGATATGGAGTGGCTGAAAAACTCAGCGAAGCGGTCCTGGCTAGGCGTTCCGTCGCAGACAGTACCGGATGTACGGCAAGACGGAACAACGACGCCAGGAGAGTTTTCTCAGCCGCTCAATTCACAACGTTGAAGACTTGGCGGAGGTAGGCCAAATAGGTTTCATCGTCGCACAGCGTCTTGCCCGGCGTGTCCGACAGCTTGGCCACCGCTTGGCCGTTGGCACGGGTGAGCTTCATCACGATGTTCAGCGGCTTCATTTCGGGTGTGTCCCCCATGTCGTTGGTGAGGTGGGTGCCAATGCCAAAACCCAGCTGCGTGCGGTCGCCGAAATGGCGGTACAGCGACAGCGCCTTGGTGAGCGTGAGGCCGTCGGAGAACACCAGCCGCTTGGTGTTGGCGTCGATGCGCAGCTTGGCGTAGTGCGCCAGCGCCTTTTCACCCCAGGCCACCGGGTCGCCCGAGTCGTGGCGCAGGCCGTCGAACAGCTTGGCGAAGTACAGGTCGAAGTCGGCCAGGAAGGCGTCCATGCCCACGGTGTCGGTCAGCGCGATGCCGAGGTCGCCGCGGTACTCCTGCACCCAGTCTTCCAGCGCGGCCTTTTGAAAGTCGCGCAGCCGCACGCCCAGCGCCTGGTAGCTTTGCAGGTATTCGTGCGCCATGGTGCCGATGGGTACCAGGTTCAAATCGCGCGCCAGCAGCACGTTGCTCGTGCCCTTGAACCACTGCGGCGTTTGCTCGGCAAACGTCTTGACGACTTCGCGCTGCCAGTCGCCGCTGTAGCGGCGGCGCAGGCCGAAGTCGAACAGCTCGAAGGGGTGGCGCAGCGTGGCCTGTTGGGCCAGGTCCTGCAGCTGCTGCACCTTGGCGGCCAGGCGCTCACGGCCGCTGGCCAGCGCTGCGGCGGCGTCGAAGCGGCGAAAGTACAGCTCGTTCACGATGGCCAGCACGAAGATCTCGAAGCCCATCACGTGCACCTGGGGGCCGCGCGCGACGATGGTGAGCGTGTCGCCCTCGGCCCGCGCCTCGATGAAGCTGCGCTGGAACTGGAAGATGCGCAAGAAGTCGATGAAGTCGCTCTTGATGAAGCGCAGGCCGCCCAGGTAGTCCAGCTCGCCCTTGGTGAAGCGCAGCGAGCACAGGTGGTCGAGCTCTGCGTTCACCTCCGGCAGCAGTTCGGTCAGCGGGTACAGGGGTTGGTTGCGGCACACGAAGCGGTATTCGCTTTGCGTCTGCGGGTGACGGTGCAGCAGGGCCTGCCACATGGTGAACTTGTACAGGTCGGTGTCGAGCAGGCTGGTGATGATGCGGGTCATGGTGATGCTCCTGTTTTTGTAGCTGGTTGCGCTGGTTCAGCAAGCGCTAGGGATCCTCTGCACGAATCGAGTTGCCAAGTGTGCACTGCGGATCGGGAAGGAGTGCAAGGCGCAAAACGCAGCAATAGCTGTAGCTATTGCGAGTATTTGCAACGCCGCAGGCCGCCCGAGACCGCAGATGCACACGGCGCGATGATTCGTGCAGAGGGCCCCTAGAGGCTGATTTCCGTGCTGGTGGCCAGTTGCACGCCCTGGGCGCGCATGGCGTCGAGGAAGGCCTGGTGCTGTGGTTCGAAGCCGCCCACGGGGCTCATGCAGTCGGTCAGCAGAACGATGTGGCTGGGCCCGGCGCCGGCCGCCTGCAGGCGGGGCAGGTGCTGCACGATGTGCTCGGTGGTGGAGCGCACGCAGTGGCTGCTGGCTTCGCCGGCGATGATGAGCAGGTGGGCGGTGTCGAGCGCCGCGAGCAGGCGGGTGTTGAGGGCGGTGTCCGGGTCGGCGGCGTCGACCACCTCGGCCTGGATGGCGCTGTAGTGCTCGGTCCAGGGGTTGGTGCCCTTGAACACGTTGTGCACCGCGCGCTGTTGCTGCAGCTGCCAGTCGCCGCAGGCGGCCTGCACGTCGGCATGCACGCCGTGGCCCCAGCTGCCGATCTCGCAGTGCACCGGCCAGACCATGAGCGTGTAGCGGCCCTGGGCTTCGAGCGCATCCAGGTAGGCCAGCGTGCGCGGCAGTGCGGAGGCGCTGCGGGGCGTGAACGCGCCGCTGCGCACCTGGGCCGCCGTGATGGGGGTGAAGGGCGCGACGGCTGCGCCGCCTGCCTGCTGCCAGAACCCGGGATGGGCGATGTCGAAGCGTTGGTGCGAGTCGAGCGTGACGGTGATGGCGTCAAACCGTGCACCCTGCGTGCGGATGAACGCGGCCAGGCGCTGCATGTCGGCATGGGCGCCGGCGACTGGGAGGCTGGGTGCTGTGCGGCTGCCTGGGGGCTGGCCGGTCTGCACAGGATGCCACTCGGCAGGCAGGTCGCAGAAGTCGTTTTGCGGGTCGATCACCAAAAGCTGGATGTTGCGGGCCATGGTCTTCTCCTTGGGTTGGATGCAGTGTAATTTTGTTAATACAAAAATGCAACTAACTAAGATGCAACACGATGTGTCGGATTCCAGAGAGCTTTTTCTCTGAATACTTGGGGTTTTGAAGGTGCAGTGTTAGCCTTGTTCGTATATCTCTGCAATGAACTCAACGATCGAACCATGACCAGCGACAGTGCCCCCGCCGTGATCTGCACCGTGGACGTGGTGCTGCTGACCCTGGAGCAGAGCCAGCTGAAGGTGGCCCTGGTGCGCCGTGAGCGGGCGCCGTTCGCCCAGGCGCTGGCCTTGCCCGGCGGCTACATCCATGCGCAGGACGATGTGGACACGCAGGCCAGCGCCGCCCGCGTGCTGCGCGACAAGGCGGGCCTGGAGAGCCCGTACCTGGAGCAGTTGGCCACGTTCTCGGGCGCGGTGCGGGACCCGCGGGGCTGGTCCGTGGCGGTGGCGTACTGCGCGCTGGTGCCGCCCGAGACGCTGGCCCAGGCCGAGGGCCGCGTGGAGCTGGTGGCGGTGGATGCACTGCCGCCCCTGCCGTTCGACCACCGCCAGATCATCGACACCGCCGTGCAGCGCGTGCGTAGCAAGAGTCAGTATTCGTCGCTGCCGGTGCACCTGTGTGCCGAGCCCTTTACGCTGCCTCAACTGCAGGCCGTCTACGAAGCGCTGCTGGGCGAGGCCATCAACAAGGTGAGCTTTCGCCGCAAGGTGGACGAGCTGGCCATGCTGGAGCCCGTGCCCGGCGCCCTGCAGACGGGTGGTGCGCACCGGCCCGCACAGCTGTACCGGGTGCGGCCGGCGTACCGGCGCAGCCTGTCGCTGAGCGCGCGCGGCTTGTAAGCAGTTTTTTGCCAGTGCCAAACTGCGGGCCCGGGCCATCGGTGTGCCGTGTGTGTTGCGCTGGGGCACGGTGGCAGAAAGTGTTGGACCGCCCCTGCAAAATCTGGCACAAACGCAGGCTTTGACGAGGGAGTGGCGTGCGCTGGCAGCCGCCCCGCGTGCAGCGGCGGCCCACGCCGTACCCATAACAAGCCGGCCACCCACGCTGGCACCCGAGGGAAATCCATGTCTTTGCGGCTGAAATTCAACCTGGTGCTGGCAGCCGTGCTGCTGCTCGCACTGGTCGGTGCGGGAGCCTATGTGCATCGCTTCCTGCAGAAGTCGGCCATCGAGGAGGTGCAGCACAACTCGCAGATCATGATGCACGCCGCCATGGCCATCCGGGACTACACCACCGAGCTGGTCAAGCCGCACCTGGACGTGACGCTGGCCGAGAAATTCCTGCCGCAGACCGTGCCCGCCTACGCCGCCACCGAAACCCTGCGCCGCCTGCAGGGCCGCTTCGCCGGCTACGAGTACAAGGAGGCGGTGCTCAACCCCACCAACCTGCGCGACCGCGCCAACGAGTGGGAGGAGCGCATCATCAGCGACTTCCGCGAAGGCCGCGTGGACGTGAAGAAAGAGGTGACGGGCGAAGTGGGCGAGGGCATGCACCGCGCCATGTACGTGGCCCGGCCCATCACCATCAAGCAGGCCCAGTGCATGGCCTGCCACAGCACACCGGCTGCTGCGCCGCCGACCATGCTCAAGATCTATGGCGACAAGAACGGCTTTGGCTGGGGCATGAACGAGACGGTCGGCATCCAGGTAGTGAAGGTGCCGATGTACTTCCCGCTGGAGAAGGCGCGCCAGACCTTCTACACCGTGATGGGCGCGCTGCTGGCCAGCTTCGTGCTGTTGTTCGTGGTGCTCAACCTGTCGCTCTCGTCGCTGGTGATCGAGCCCATGGCCCGGCTCAACGCCAAGCTGGAGGACCTGGCCACCAAGGACTTCCTGACCGACCTGGTGAACCGCCGCCGGTTCTTCGAGCGGCTGGAAACCGAAATGGCCGACACGCGCATCAAGAAGAGCCACCTGTCGGTGGTGATGTTCGACATCGATTTCTTCAAGCGCATCAACGACACGTTCGGCCACGACTCGGGCGACGTGGTGCTCAAGAGCACTGCGCTGCGGGTGCGCGAACTGCTGCGCACCTCGGACTGCGCCGCACGCTTTGGCGGCGAGGAGTTCATCATCCTGCTCAAGGAAACGCCGGTGGACGCCGCGATGGCCATGGCCGAGGCGGTGCGCGCCCGCATTGCCGGAGCGCCGTTCGATTCGGTGGGGCATGTGAGCGCAAGTTTTGGCGTGGCCACCTGGGACCACCACGAAGATGCCCATGCTCTCATCAAGCGCGCAGACACCGCGCTGTACGTGGCCAAGTCCAAGGGCCGCAACTGCGTGGTGCAGGCCGAGGAAGCCACAGCCTGACCACCTCTGGAGCGCTGTGCACGGCATTGTGCAGAGCGCGGAGCGCAGCAGCTGGGCCGTGGCTGCCTGCGTCGCGCCCCGTGCCGCGACAACAGCTCCTCAGGCCGTCGTAGTCTTGGCTTCTTCGTAGGTCGCCAGATATTCCTTGGCGAGCTGCGTCTTTTGCTTTTCGGTCAGCAGCTTGCCCGCCATCTGGAAGAACTTGTGTTCCTCTTCTTTCAGGTGGTGCTCGACCTTTTCGGCGAGCTTCTTGGCCAGCGGCAGCCACGCGGGCGTTGCAGGGTCGGCCTCTTCGATGGATTCCACCAGCTCATCGAGTTCGTGGTGTTCCGAGATCGCGTGGCGCGACAGATCCACACCGGCATCGTGCGCCATCAGCGGAATGTAGAAATGCCGCTCTTCGCCCAGCTCGTGCGCGAGCAGTTCGGTTTTGAGCTGCTCGAACAGTTCGTGCCGCTCGGGCGTGTCGCCGCTGGTGTCGACCAGTTGCTTGCACAGCTCGCGTTGCCGTTCGTGACTTTCGCGCAGTGCTTCAAAGATGTTGAGTGCCATGGGAGTCCTGATTTCTTGTGTCGATCGTGGGGTGAAGCCGGCGGTGCGGTTACTTCAGCGCCTTGCGCGCTGCACCCACGCCCACGGCAGCAAGGATCACGAACACCACGGCGATGATCAGGAAGATCACGAACAGCACCTTGGCAATGCCTGCGGCGCCGGCAGCCACGCCGGTGAAGCCCAGTGCACCTGCAACCAGGGAGATCAGGGCAAAAATGATGGCGTACTTCAGCATGATGGTCGCTCCTAGCGGGGGTTGAAGAGCAGCCCGGGGCTGCGTGAGGGTGTGCTGGAACGATACCGGCGGGGCCTGGGCACAGCCGTCAGCATGGGCGGGATGCGGGTGTAGGAGAGAGTCGCCGGGGCAAGGTTTGCGCGGAGCTGGTGCTTGGTGAGCAGGCAAAAGAAAAGCCGCAACGCGGGGCGTTGCGGCTTTGATGGGGACTGTGGGGGGCTAGGATGCGGCGGCGGGTGTATCCGTACCTTGGTCTCCGTTCACATCGCTGCGCGATATGAGCTTCGCCCGAAGACCGATACCGCGCAAGGAGCGCGGCGGGCTTTACAGCCCGGCTGCCGCACGCAGTGCGGCAGCTTTATCGGTCTTCTCCCAGCTGAACTCGGGTTCTTCCCGGCCGAAGTGGCCATACGCAGCCGTCTTTTCGTAGATCGGGCGCAGCAGGTCGAGCATCTGGATGATGCCCTTGGGGCGCAGGTCGAAGTGCTCGCGCACCAATTCGGCCAGGCGCTCGTCCGGGACTACGCCAGTGCCTTCGGTGTAGACCGTGATGTTCATCGGCTCGGCCACGCCGATGGCGTACGCCACCTGGATCTGGCACTGGCGCGCCAGGCCGGCAGCCACGATGTTCTTGGCCACGTAGCGGGCGGCGTAGGCGGCCGAGCGGTCCACCTTCGTGGGGTCCTTGCCGCTGAAGGCACCGCCGCCGTGCGGGCAGGCGCCGCCGTAGGTGTCCACGATGATCTTGCGGCCAGTCAGGCCGCAGTCGCCCTGGGGGCCACCGATGACGAAGCGGCCGGTGGGGTTGATCAGGTAGCGGGTGTTCTGCAGCCATTCCTTGGGCAGCACGGGCTTGATGATCTCTTCGATGATGGCTTCGGTGAACGAGGCCTTCATCTTGGTCTGGGTTTCGCTCTGGTCGGGGTGGTGCTGCGTGGACAGCACCACGGTGTCGATGCTGTGGGGCTTGCCGTCCACGTAGCGCATCGTGACTTGCGACTTGGCATCGGGGCGCAGGAAGGGCAGGCGGCCGTCCTTGCGCAGTTGGGCCTGGCGCTCCACCAGGCGGTGGGCGTAGTAGATGGGCGCGGGCATCAGCTCGGGCGTCTCGTCGCAGGCGTAGCCGAACATCAGGCCCTGGTCGCCGGCGCCGGTGTTCAGGTGGTCGTCGGACGCGTGGTCCACGCCCTGGGCGATGTCGTTGGACTGCTTGTCGTAGGCCACCAGCACTGCGCAGCCTTTGTAGTCGATGCCGTAGTCGGTGTTGTCGTAGCCGATGCGCTTGATGGTGTCGCGCGCCACCTGGATGTAGTCCACGTGGGCGTTGGTGGTGATCTCGCCCGCCAGCACCACGAGGCCGGTGTTGGTCAGCGTTTCGGCGGCGACGCGGGAGCGGGGGTCTTCCTTGAAGATCGCATCGAGGATCGCATCCGAGATCTGGTCGGCCACCTTGTCGGGGTGGCCCTCGGACACGGATTCCGAGGTAAAGAGAAAGTCGTTCGCCATTTGAATAAACTCCTGTGTTCCGGCATTTGGGGCGTTGCCCTCACCCCGAAGGAGCTGTGGCGAACGCTTTAGCAGATTTTTTTAACGTCGCCCTGCAAGTTGCTCATTTAACTCAGCGACCCGTTATTTTAATGCCAGTCGTGTTCCGTTTCTTTTCTGTGTTCCCGCTGTGGTTGCTGCACGCCCTCGGCGCGGCGATGGGCTGGGTGGCGTTTGCGGCGTCGCCCACGTACCGGCGGCGCTTTCTGGCCAACGTGGCGCTGGCGGGCTATCCGTTCGGCGCGGTGCGTGCCGCCGTGGCACACGCGGGCCGCATGGTGACCGAGTTGCCCCGCCTGTGGCTGGGCGCGCCCATGCCGTGCCGGCTGGAGGGCGAGGCGTGTGTCGAGGCGGCCTATGCGGCCGGCAAGGGCATCGTGTATCTCACGCCGCACCAGGGGTGCTTCGAGCTGTCGGCCCAGGCGGCCGCGCGCCGCTGGAGCGCCGAGCGCGGCCCCATCACCGTGCTGTACCGCCCTGCGCGCCAGGCCTGGCTGGCCAAGGTGATGGAGACCGCGCGCAACCGCCCCGGCATGCTGGCCGTGCCCACCACGCTGGCGGGGGTGCGCCAGATGATCAAGGCCCTGCGCCGCGGCGAGGCCGTGGGCCTGCTGCCCGACCAGGTGCCGCCCGACGGGCAGGGGTTGTGGTCGCCCTTTTTCGGCCGCGATGCCTACACCATGACCCTGGCCGCGCGGCTGGCGCAGCAGACGGGCGCGGCGGTGGTGCTGGCGCGGTGCGAGCGGCTGTCCTGGGGCCGTGGCTACGTCACCCATTTCGAGCCGCTGCCGGCGCCGCTGTCGGCCGACATGGACCAGGCCTTGCTGCAGATCAACCAGGCCATGGAACACCTCATCCGCCAGTGCCCCGAGCAGTACCTGTGGGGCTACGCCCGCTACAAGCAGCCCCGTGCCGAGGCCGCGCCGCCGGCTGCACCGGCTCCGGAGACCGCAGCATGACCGGCCGCCTGGGCGTGTGGTTCATGCGGGTGCTGGCACTGCTGCCGCTGCCGGTGCTGCGGGGCCTGGGCTGGCTGCTGGGGCAGGTGGCCTTTGTGCTGGCGGCGCCCCGGCGGCGGGTGGCGCTGCGCAATCTGGCGCTGTGTTTTCCGGACTGGACGGAGGCGCGCCGCCGCGCGGTGGCGCGGGCGAGTTTCGTGGCGTTCTGCCAGACCTGGCTCGACCGCAGCTGGCTGTGGGCCGCGCCGCGCGAGGTGGTGGAGCGGCGCGTCGTTCTCACCGGCGCCATCCACGAGCTGGAGGGCGACACGCCCACCATCCTGTTCGCGCCGCATTTCTACGGCATGGATGCGGGCGGCCTGGCGTTGCCGTTGCATTCCAGCCGCGCATTCACCTCCATCTTCGCCACCCACCCGGACCCCGCCGTGGACGCCTGGTTCATGGCGGGGCGCCAGCGTTTCGGCGATGTGCGCATGCTCAACCGGTCTCACGGCGTGAAGCCCATCATCGCCAACCTGCGCCAGGGCGGCCTGCTGTACCTGCTGCCCGACATGGACTATGGCCGCAACGATTCGGTGTTCGTGCCGTTCTACGGCGTGACCACCGCGACCATCCCGTCGCTGTCGCGCTTTGCGCGGCTGGGGCGTGCCAAGGTGGTCGGGGTGTATTCGCGCATGACGCCCACCGGCTACGTGGCCGAGGTCTCGCCCGCGTGGGCGAACTTCCCCACCGACGACGTCGATGCCGACACCGAGCGCATGAACCGCGAGCTGCAGGCCGTGATCGACACCATGCCCGAGCAGTACTACTGGGTGCACAAGCGCTTCAAGACGCGGCCCGAGGGCGAGCCAGGCTTGTATTGATTCCCCACTGAGCCGCTTGCGGCGTCTTCCCCCTCCGGGGGCCGCCACCCGTGGCCTGGCAGAGCCGGTTCCACGGTGGCACTGGCCTGGGGTGCGCCAGTGGGCAAGATGGCAGATGCTCACGAAAATGGCCGCTGGCGCTTGTCTGCCAGGCGCTGGCAGCTATCAATTTGATTGCAAAAACCGGCGCAGCTCCAGCGCCACGCGCTCCGGGTGCTCGTGCACGACCCAGTGCGAGGCCTGCTCCACCTTGTGGATCTGCAGCTGCGGTATCCAGCCCGGCAGTCCGTCCAGCAGACCGGGCAGCAGGGCCGGGTCGTCCATGGCCCAGAGCACCAGCGTGGGCACGGCGATCGTGAGCATGGACTCGGGCAGTGTGATCGCTTGCGCGCCGGGCTCCCCGTCCCGCGGCGGGCGGATGGGGCTGGCACGGTAGTAGTTGCACGCGCCCGTCAGGCCCTGCTGCCACAGCGCGCGGTACTGGGAGCGCACGCTCTCGGTGAGCCACGCCGGGGCGCGGCCCTGGGGGTCGTCGAAGAAGCCGAACAGGCGGCGGAAGTCGTTCTCGGCCAGCAGGGCTTCGGCGTCCGGCCTGCACAGGAAGTGCATGTACTGGCTGGCGGCCTGCTGCGCCGGGTTGTGCGCCAGCTCGCGCACGAAGGCACCGGGGTGCGGCGAGTTGACGATGGCCAGGCGCTTCATCAACTGCGGTTGCTGGTTGGCCAGGTTCCAGGCCACGGCGCCGCCCCAGTCGTGCGCCACCAGGCATTCGAGCGGTGCCTGGGGCGACTCGGCGGCGATCAGGGCCACCAGGTCCTGCACCAGGTGCTTGGCGCGGTAGGCCTCGACCTCAGCGGGGCTGCTGGAGGCGCCGAACCCCCGCAGGTAGGGGGCGATGCAGCGGTAGCCGCCGTTCTCCGGCCGGGCAAAGTACGCCAGCTGCTCGTCCCAGATGAAGGCGCCTTCGGGGAAGCCGTGCAGAAACAGCAGCACGGGCCGACCGGCCACGCCGCTCACGCGGCAGTGCAGGGTGATGCCGTGGGGCAGGGCGACGGAGCGGGTCTGGATCATGGCGCTATGAATTGAATAGCTGATAGCGCCCGTTGGATCAGCGCTAAGGCCTAGTTTTGCTGAGAATCCTCAAGCGCATCCGACGTGGCGCGGGCGGTGGCGGGGCCATCGGCAGGCAACGCGGCGGGGGCGCCGGGCTGCACCGGGTGCGCCCACTGCCACAGCAGCTGGGCAACCTCGTCCACGCCCTGCTTCTTGAGGGCCGAAAACATCATCACATCTCCGCCCGCCGCGTTCAGTCGCGTAATCGACAGGACCCTGGCTTGCTCGGAGCGTGTGAGCTTGTCCGCCTTGGTCAGCACGATGAGGAATTTGAGGCCTTCCTCGACGCGGGGGCGCAGCACTTCGAGCAGCGCCTCGTCCAGCTCGGTCAAGCCCAGGCGCGGGTCGCACAGCAACACGATGCCCGTGAGCCCGGGGCGGCTGACCAGGTAGTTGACCATCACCTGCTGCCAGCGCAGCTTGTCCGAGCGCGACACCTTCGCGTAGCCGTAGCCGGGCAGATCCGCCAGCACCGCATCGGTCACGCCGTGCTTGCCCAGCGAGAACAGGTTGATGTGCTGCGTGCGCCCCGGCCTTTTGGAGGCAAACGCCAGCTGCTTTTGCTGGGTGAGCGTGTTGATGCAGGTGGATTTGCCCGCATTGGAGCGGCCCACGAAGGCGATCTCGGGCACGTGGATGGGCGGCAGGTGGTGCAGCTGGGCGGCCGTGGTGAGGAACCTGGCCGTGTGCATCCAGCCCATGGCGATCTTCGCGTCGGGTGCGGGCGGGAGGGAGCCAGCAACTGGCGCAGTGGGGGAGGTCGTCATGGAGTATTGGGTTACGAGAGAGCCTCATTGTAGAATCGCGAGGTTTTTGCGCCCATAACATAGACCCTCGATATGAAGTTGCTTGCCTCCTTGTTGACAGCTGCCGCATTGGCAGCACCTGTTTTCTCGGCCTTTGCAGCGGGGGAAGCTCCTGCGGCACCGCCCAAGGCGGCCAAGCCCGATCTGGTCAAAGGCGAGGCCAGCTTCACGGCTGTGTGTGCAGCCTGCCATGGCGCCGATGGCAACTCTGCCATCGCAGCCAACCCCAAGCTGTCGCAGCAGCACCCTGAGTACCTGGTCAAGCAACTGCAGGAGTTCAAGTCCGGCAAGCGCAACGACCCCGTCATGAAGGGCTTCGCCTCGGCGCTGTCGGACGAGGACATGAAGAACATCGCCTACTGGGTGACCTCCAAGACCGCCAAGCCTGGTTTCGCAAAGGACAAGGAACTGGTCTCGCTGGGCGAGCGCATCTACCGCGGCGGCATCGCCGACCGCAACATCGCCGCCTGCGCCGGCTGCCACAGCCCCAATGGCTCCGGCATCCCGGCCCAGTACCCCCGCCTGTCGGGCCAGCATGCAGACTACACCGTCAAGCAGCTGGTGGAGTTCCGCGAAGGCAAGCGCGCCAACAGCATCCAGATGACGCAAGTGGCCGCCAAGCTGAACGACAAGGAAATCAAGGCCGTGTCGGATTACATCGCCGGCCTGCGCTGATTGATCCTCGTCAACCCACGGCGGCTTTTTTAAGGGCGCCGCACGGAACCTACCGCCAATAACAACCCCAAAAAGGGCGGGTCCATCGCACGGATGGCCCCGCCCTTTTTGCTTTCCACTTCCCGCGCCTCGCAGCACCCGCTCTTTCTCCTCTTCATCCATGTCCGACAACACCCAGGGCCTTCGCGTCCAGTCTGGTTCAGCAGCCCTGCGCGCCGGGGTCGAACTGCTGTCCTCCATGCGGTTCGCGATCTCGCTGCTGACGGTGATCTGCATCGCTTCGGTGATCGGCACGGTGCTCAAGCAGCATGAGCCGGCGGTCAACTACGTCAACCAGTTCGGGCCATTCTGGGCCGAGCTGTTCGGCGCCATCCAGCTCAACGCGGTGTACAGCGCCTGGTGGTTCCTGCTCATCCTGGCGTTCCTGGTGACCAGCACCTCGCTGTGCATCGCGCGCAACACGCCCAAGATCCTCACGGACCTCAAGGTCTACAAGGAAAACATCCGCGAGCAGAGCCTCAAGGCCTTTCACCACAAGGCCGAGGCCGACCTGAACGAGTCGGCCGAAGCCGAGGCGCGCCGCATCGGCACCATGCTGGCCGGCGGCGGCTGGAAGGTGCGCCTGCAGCAGCGCGACACGGCGGCCGGCCCGGGCACCGGCTGGATGGTGGCCGCCAAGGCGGGCGCGGCCAACAAGCTCGGGTACATCGCGGCGCACAGCGCCATCGTGCTGGTGTGCCTGGGCGGGCTGCTGGACGGCGACCTCATCGTGCGGGCCCAGATGCTGCTGGGTGGCAAGACGCCCTACCAGGGCGGTGGCCTGATCGCCGACGTGAAGCCCGAGCACCGCCTGTCCGAGCGCAACCCCACGTTCCGGGGCAACCTGCTCGTGGCCGAAGGCACGCAGTCGAGCACGGCCATCCTGAACCAGTCCGACGGCGTGCTGCTGCAGGACTTGCCGTTCGCCATCGAGCTCAAGAAATTCATCGTGGAGCACTACTCCACCGGCATGCCCAAGCTGTTTGCCAGCGAGATCGTCATCCACGACAAGGCCACGGGCGAGAAGACCCCGGCGCGCGTCGAGGTGAACCACCCGGCCAGCTACAAAGGCATCGAGATCTACCAGTCGAGCTTCGACGACGGCGGCTCGCACCTGAAGCTGCGTGCCGTGCCCATGGTGGCGGGTGCCAAGCCGTTCGACATCGAGGGCGTGGTGGGCAACTCCACCGAGCTCACCAACAAGGGCGGCGGCCCGGGCAGCGACAAGCTCACGCTCGAATTCACCGCGCTGCGCACCATCAACGTGGAGAACTTCGCGGGCGCCGGCCCCGGCAGCACGGGCGTGGATGTGCGCAAGGTTGACCTGCGCGAATCGGTGGAGTCGCGCCTGGGCGCGGCCAACAAGACGGTGACCAAGAAAGAGTTGCGCAACGTGGGCCCCAGCGTGAGCTACAAGCTGCGCGACGCCGCAGGCCAGGCCCGCGAATTCCACAACTACATGCTGCCGGTGGACACCGGCGATGGCGCGCCCGTGTTCCTGCTGGGCGTGCGCGAGACACCGTCCGAGCCGTTTCGCTACCTGCGCGTGCCGGCCGATGACAGCGGCAGCATGGATGGCTTTTTGCGCATGAAGGCCGCCCTGGCCGACCCGGAGGCCCGCGAGGTGGCCGTGCGCCGCTATGTGGCGCAGGCCATCGATGCCTCGCGCCCCGAGCTGGCCGAGCAGCTGCGGCAGTCTGCATCCCGCGCGCTGGCGCTGTTCGCGGGCCGGGGCATGGTCGATGGCAAGCCCACCGGCGGCCTGCAGGCCGTGTCGGACTTCATGGAAGCCAACGTGCCCGAGGCCGAGCGCGCGCGTGCTGGCGAAGTGCTGGTGCGCATCCTGAACGGCACGCTGTTCGAGGTGGCGCAGCTGTCGCGCCAGCGCGCCGGCCTGCCGCCGCTGCCGCAGGATGAAAAGACCCAGGCCTTCATGACGCAGGCGGTGCTGTCGCTGTCCGACGCGCAGATCTACCCCGCACCGCTGGTGTTCGAGCTCAAGGACTTCACGCAGGTGCAGGCCAGCGTGTTCCAGGTGGCGCGCGCCCCGGGCAAGAACATCGTCTATCTGGGCTGCGCCTTGCTGATCCTGGGCGTTTTCGCCATGCTCTACGTCCGCGAGCGCCGCGTATGGGTCTGGCTCGCCCCCCGCGACGGTGATGGCACGCGCAGCCACGCCGTCATGGCCCTGTCGACCAATCGAAAAACCATGGACGGCGACCATGAGTTCGTCCAGCTTGCACAGAAACTGATCGGGGCCACCAAGGCCCCGGAAGGCACCGCATGAACACCGCCACCCGCAACACGACCACCGTGATCACCCTGAACGAGGGGTTCTTCGCCCGCCGCAACTGGTTCGACTGGCTGTTTGCCGCCATCGTCGTGGCAGGGGGGCTGTATGCGCTCCAGCGCTACGGCAGCTTCATGGATGTGTACGAGAAGGGTATCCTGCTGGGCGCCATCCCGTGCACCATCTGGCTGTGCTGGTTCTGGCGCCCGCTGCGCGCGCTGCTGCTGGTGGTGGCGGCGGTGGCGCTGATGGCCATCGGCCTGTACCAGCAGGACGGCGCGGGCAGCCTGGCGCGTGCCGACACGGTGTTCGGCCTCAAGTACTTCCTGTCCAGCCAGTCCGCCATTTTGTGGATGAGCATGCTGTTCTTCATGAGCACCATCTTCTACTGGGTGGGCATGTTCTCGCGCGGCGAAGGCCGCACGATGAGCCTGCTGGGCTCGCGCATCGCCTGGGTGGCGGTGGCCATGGCGCTCATCGGCACGCTGGTGCGCTGGTACGAGAGCTACCTCATCGGCCCGGACATCGGCCACATCCCGGTGAGCAATCTTTACGAGGTGTTCGTGCTGTTCTGCTGGATGACCGCAGCGTTCTACCTGTACTACGAGCAGCAGTACGACACGCGCGCCCTGGGCGGCTTCGTGATGCTGGTGGTGAGCGCGGCGGTGGGCTTTCTGCTCTGGTACACCGTGGTGCGCGAGGCGCACGAGATCCAGCCCCTGGTGCCGGCCCTGAAAAGCTGGTGGATGAAGCTGCACGTGCCCGCCAACTTCATCGGGTACGGCACCTTCGCGCTGGCTGCCATGGTGGCCTTTGCCTACCTGATCAAGCAGCAGGCCACCGAAACCCGCTGGTACAAGCTGGCCCCGCTGTGGCTGCTGGGCGTGGTGCTGTGCTTCGAGCCCATCGTCTTCCGCCAGGGTGCCACCGAGAACGGCGGCAGCTACTGGATGGTGTACTTCGGCATCTCCGCGCTCATCGTCGCGGGCATCCTGCTGGGCCGCAAGCGCATCGCGGCGCGCCTGCCGTCGTTCGAGATCCTGGACGACGTGATGTACAAGTCCATCGCCGTGGGCTTTGCGTTCTTCACCATCGCCACCGTGCTGGGCGCCCTGTGGGCGGCCGAGGCCTGGGGCGGCTACTGGAGCTGGGACCCGAAGGAGACCTGGGCGCTGATCGTCTGGCTCAACTACGCGGCCTGGCTGCACATGCGCCTGATGAAGGGGCTGCGGGGCACCCTGTCGGCCTGGTGGGCGCTGGTCGGCCTGGCGGTGACCACGTTCGCCTTTCTGGGCGTGAACATGTTCCTGTCGGGGCTGCACAGCTACGGCACGCTGTAAGAAGAACGCCGGGGCGCCATTCCCCGGGGTATGGCGTGGTGCGAGCGGGGCGGTGGGGTCGGCGCGATGGAAACTATTGCGTCTTCGGTGTAACCTGAGCGGTACAGGGAACGAACTAGCAGTTGTTCTGCTCTATCGTCACACTGTTTCAACCCGAGAACACCGGAGACCGCCATGCTGATCCCGCCCCGCGACAAAGGCTTCAACCACCCGCACTCCTCGGAGATCACGCCGCGCTCGGTCTACGAGGACCGGCGCCAGATGCTGCGCCTGATGGCCGGTGGTGCCGCAGGCGCTGCCCTGGCGGCCTGGGCAGGGCGCGAGGCCATGGCGCAGGCGGCGGCAGTGCCCAAGCCCGGCAAGCTGGCCGCGCTGGCCAGCACCCGGTCGACGGTGGCCGGGGCGGTCACCATGGAAAAGCTCACCGACTACAAGGACGCGAGCACCTACAACAACTTCTATGAATTCGGCACCGACAAGGCAGACCCTGCCCGCAATGCCCACACCCTGAAGACCACCCCCTGGACGGTGGAAGTCGAGGGCCTGGTCAAGAAGCCGGGCAAGTACAGCATCGAAGACCTGCTCAAACTGAGCGCGCAGGAAGAGCGCATCTACCGCCTGCGCTGCGTGGAGGGCTGGTCCATGGTGGTGCCGTGGGTGGGGTATTCGCTGGCCGAGCTGATCAAGCGCGTGGAGCCCCAGGGCAGCGCCAAGTACGTGGAGTTCGTGACGCTGGCCGACAAGGCGACCATGCCCTTTGTCGGGTCCCGCGTGCTGGACTGGCCGTATGTGGAAGGCCTGCGCATGGACGAAGCCATGCACCCGCTCACGCTCCTGAGCTTCGGCATGTATGGCGAGGTGCTGCCCAACCAGAACGGCGCGCCGGTGCGCTTGGTGGTGCCGTGGAAATACGGCTTCAAAAGCGCCAAGAGCCTGGTCAAGATCCGCTTCGTCGAGAAGGAGCCAGGCACCGCCTGGAACAAGGCGGCCAAGCAGGAGTACGGCTTTTACTCCAACGTGAACCCCGAGGTCGACCACCCCCGCTGGAGCCAGGCCACCGAGCGGCGCATCGGCGAAGACGGCCTGTTCGCCAAGAAGCGCAAGACGCTGATGTTCAACGGCTATGAAGCCCAGGTCGGCCAGCTGTACGCGGGCATGGACCTCAAGAAGTTCTACTGAACCTGGGTGCGCCGGGCAGGGCCACTGACCTGCGCCTACTCGGCCATCCACCGCCCCCCGACTTCACGCTTTCACGCCGATCCCCAGCCTGGGCACCCCATGCGAAAACTCCTGCTTCATCCGGCCGCCAAGCCTGTGGTGTTCGTGCTGTGCCTGTTGCCGCTGGCCTGGCTCGTCTACGCCACGGCCACCAACCAGTTGGGCGCCAACCCCGCCGAGGCACTGATCCGCGCCACCGGCGACTGGGCGCTGCGCGCGCTGTGCCTGGTGCTGGCCGTGACGCCCGCGCGCGTCATCACCGCTACGCCGCAGTTGGCGCGGTTTCGGCGCATGCTGGGATTGTTCGTGTTCTTTTACGCCGTGCTGCACCTGCTGAGCTACGCTTGGTTCGACATGGGGTTCGATCTGCCGGACATCCTGCGCGACATCGCCAAGCGGCCTTTCATCCTGGTGGGCTCGCTGGCGTTGCTGCTGCTCACGCTGTTGGCCGCCACGTCGTTCAACCGTGCCATCAAGGCGATGGGCGGCAAGCGCTGGCAGGCGCTGCACCGCACGGTCTACGTCGTCGCCGGGCTGGCCATCCTGCATTTCTTCTGGATGCGCGCCGGAAAGAATGACTTTGGTGAAGTGGCCGTGTACGCCGCCATCCTGGCCGCGTTGCTGGGGTGGCGCCTGTGGCAGCGGCTGCGCAAAAGCAGGGCGGCGCGTGGTGCCGCGGTGCAGGCATCACCTGCTGCCGCACGGACGAGGTAGTGGCAGGTCCTTGCACCCAATGCTATTGAATTAATAGCTACTATCGCTTACCAGGCAAGCGGTAGCCCCTTTTTTTATTCACAACAGGTAGCCGTCTACCGCACAGGCTGGGCGCGCATCTGCCGGCTGACCGGGTCGATGTAGGCCTTAGGGATCTGGTAGGCACGGTCATCGAAGAGATCGATGCCGCACATCAGGTTCTCGATCCAGTCGAAGAAGTCGCCAATGGCCTTCTTGCCCATGATGGGAGCGCCATGCTGCGGCACCAGCATGGAAATCTCCAGCTTCCGCGCCATCTGCGTCCACAGCCGCAGAATCTTGTTGGAGACCATGTAGCGGCGATGGAACCCTTCCATGCGCGGGATGTGGGGCTTGAGGTCGGTAACCGGCACGCGCGCTTCGGCCCCCGACATCATCGACACCCCCAGGTCGCCCGTGAACAGGATGCGGCTGACCGGGTCGTAGAAGTGGAAATTGCCTTCGGAATGCATGAAGTGCGCCGGCAACAGCACCAGCTCATGGCGCCCCAGCGGCAGGTGGCCGCCGCTGTCGGGCACGCCGATCACGCGGTTTTCGGTCTTGCCGACCTTGGTGAAGTGGGGGGCGAACCGCTCCCACACGCGCGAGATCACCAGGTCCGCCTTGGTGCTGGTCATCCAGCGGTCCAGCGAAGCGATGATGTCCGGGTCCGCGTGGGATGCAATCAGGTAGGACAGCTTGTGCGGGGGGAAATGCTTGGTCATCCCCATGAACAACTCGTTGAAGGCCAGGTTCCCGCCCGGGTCGATGATGGCGCCCGTGTCGTCGTCCACGATCAGGAATTGATTGGCCTGCACGGCCTGGCCGTCTTCCTCGATCAGGTCGGTGAACATCAGACAAGCATGGTTCTTGTCGCGGTAGAGTTCCAGGGCCATGGCCATCCTGCAGTGCAATAAAGCACCGAATCTACGATGGCCCCTTCGCAACGTCCTTGATGGAAATCAAGGGTCAGAGGATTGATGCGCAGCGGCTGGCGCGGCCGCTGCTGGCGCTTCAGCGCGGTTCGGAGGCGGCGTCGGCAGGCGCTGCTGCAGCGGGCGGCACCGATGCGCTGGGGGTGCTGTTGTCGACGCTGCTCCCGGTGCGGTCCCTGTTGGGCGTCAGTGTTTCAGGCAGAGTGGCCCGCTGCGCGGCCGCCGGACCCGTGGGCAAAAACAGCGGCCCCCGTTGACCACAACCGACAAGGGCTGCCGCACTGGCAGCAAGGACAAGCGTCCTGACTAGAATTTGGGAAGCTTTCAACATGCGCAAATTGTAATGACCGACCTTGAATTTCTCGACCACGCCGAAAAACTGCTTCTCGCCGTCGAGCGCAGCTGTGATCGCATCAACGATGACACGGACGCCGATGTGGATGCGCAGCGGTCGGGCGGCATGGTGACGCTGACCTTCCCCAACCGCACCCAGATCGTGATCAACCTGCAACGGCCGCTGCACGAAGTATGGATGGCCGCCAAGTCCGGTGGCTACCACTACAAGTTTGACGGCACCGCCTGGCAGGACACCAAGGGCGCCGGCGACTTCTTCGCCTGCCTGACCCGTGATGCCACGCAGCAGTCCGGGATGGCGCTGCAGTTCACCGCCTGACGGGAAACTTTTCCTGATAGCAAAAGCAGGACATAGGAAGCAGCAGCAGCAGCAGCCCGCTTCGCTGAATGCAGGCGCTTCTGGCTGGCGGCCGTTCGCTGTCCGGCCACCAGTCCTTCGGGGAGTGCTCCGGGACTGTCAGTTGCGGAACAGATCGAGGATGCGGTTTCGCTCTTCGGTAGGCGGTGGTGCGTGGGGGGCCGCACCTGCGGGCGATGCGGCAGACCGGTCGTCCAGCCCCACATTCGCGACGCCTGCATTGCGGGCGTATTCTTCATAGAACCACTCGCCGCCCACGTTCACGACGCCTGGCGGCACCTTGGCCTCCATGACCGGCACGCCCTTGAGCGCCCGCTCCATGAAGCTGATCCACACCGGCAGGCTCAGGCCCCCGCCGGTTTCGCGGCTGCCCAGGTTGCGCGGCGTGTCGTAGCCGATCCAGGTGACTGCCGCGACGGTGGGCTGATAACCCGCAAACCACGCATCCACCGAGTCATTCGTCGTACCGGTCTTCCCATACAGGTCCGGGCGCTTGAGCGTGGCCTGCGCGCGGGCCGCCGTGCCAGAGCGCGTGACCTCCTGCAGCAGGCTGTTCATGATGAACGCATTCCGGGCGTCGATGGCGCGGGGTTGCTCGCTGGTCTCGGGTGGCGTGGTTTCTGAGATCACACGGCCCTTGTGGTCGGTCACCTTCGCGATCAGCCAGGGGTTCACGCGGTAGCCACCATTGGCAAACACGGAATAGGCGGTCGCCATCTGAAGCGGGGTGACCGACCCGGCACCCAGCGCCATCGTCAGATACGCCGGGTGCTTTTCCGCATCGAAGCCAAAGCGCGACACCCATTCCTGGGCCGTCTTGGGGCCGACCGCCTGCAGGATGCGGATCGAGATCATGTTCTTGGACTTGGCCAAGCCCGTGCGCATGCTCATCGGGCCGTCGTACTTGCCGTCGTAGTTCTTGGGCTCCCAAGGCTGGCCGCCAGTGGTGCCCGCATCGAAGAACAGCGGCGCGTCGTTGATGACGGTGGCGGGCGTGAAGCCTTTTTCCAGCGCCGCGGAGTAGATGAAGGGCTTGAAGCTCGAGCCCGGCTGGCGCCATGCCTGCGCTGCATGATTGAACTTGTTCTTGTCGAAGTCGAAGCCGCCGACCAGAGCGCGAATTGCGCCAGTGCGGGGGTCCAACGCCACGAGAGCACCTTCCACTTCAGGGAGCTGCGTGATCTCCCAGGCATTCTTGGGCGTCTTCACCACGCGGATCACCGCGCCACGCCGGATCTTGATGTTGGGCGGCGCCTTGTCGCTCAGGCCGGACTGCGCCGGCTTGAGGCCGTCGCCGGTGATTTCGAGGGTGTCGCCGTTGGCACGCGCCGCAACAATCTTGCGGGCCGACGCCTCCAGCACCACCGCAGAGAGCACGTCGCCGTTGTCGGGGTGGTTGGCCAGCGCATCGTCGATGGCGTCTTCCACCTCTTGAGCGCTGGCGGGCAGGGCCACGAACTTTTCAGGGCCGCGGTACTGCTGGCGCCGCTCGTAGTCCATGATGCCGCGGCGCAGGGACGTGTATGCGGCCTCCTGCTCTGCGGCATTGAGGGTGGTGTACACATTGAGGCCGCGGGTGTAGGCCTCGTTGCCGTACTGCGTGAAGATGAGCTGGCGGGCCATTTCTGCCACGTACTCTGCATGCACGCGCGTGTTGTCGGGGCCCGAGCGGATCTTGAGCTCTTCCTTCTTGGCCGCCACGGCTTCTTCGGCGGTGATGAAGCCGTTCTCCTGCATGCGCTCGATGATGTAGAGCTGCCGCGAACGGGCGCGCTTGGGGTTGCTGATCGGGTTGTAGGCCGAAGGAGCCTTGGGCAAGCCGGCCAGCATCGCAGCTTCTGCAATCGATACTGATTTCAATGGTTTGCCGAAATAGGCCTCGGACGCCGCGGCAAAACCATAGGCTCGATTCCCCAGATAAATCTGGTTCATATAAATCTCGAGAATCTGATCCTTTGTCAATAAATGCTCGAGCTTGAACGTGAGTAAGATTTCGTAAATTTTGCGAGTAAATGTTTTTTCCGACGACAGATAAACATTCCGCGCCACCTGCATTGTGATAGTCGAGGCGCCCTGGCTCTTCACGCGGCCGAGATTGGCCAGGCCTGCGCGCACGACACCCTTGTAGTCGACCCCCCCGTGCTGGAAGAAGCGGGCGTCCTCGATGGCGAGCACCGCGTCTTTCATGACCGTGGGGATTTCCTTGATGGGTGTCAGGTTGCGGCGTTCTTCGCCGAACTCGCCCAGCAAGGCTCCCTCGGAGGAGTAGACCCGCAAGGGCAGCTTGGGGCGGTAGTCCGCCAGGTCAGAGATGTCGGGCAGGTTGGGATAGGCCACCGCCAGGGCGACTGCAATGGTCAGGGCCAGCCCGAAGGCGCCGGCCAACGCCAAGCCTGCAGTCCAGGCGAAGGCAAGAAAGATCCAGCGAAGCCAAGTGGGGCGAGCGCGAGGGGCGGGGGAGTCCGACTTGTCGGAAGGCTTCGATGGAGAGGGCGACATATCGCTCCGAGGGGGTAAGACCGCCCATTATAAAAAATGCGTGTCCCTGGAAGGGGAAATCCTGTGTTCATGTAGTCCGATCGCCCGCCGAAAGGTGGGAAGTCGCCGCTGAACGGTGTTGCGCAGGGACTGAAAATCGTCTGCTTTTGGCAACGCTCCAACAACGTTACACGGGGAAAAATCTTTGCTGGAGAAGTACCTTACTGATAGCATTCATGTGAAGTGTTAAGTTTTGTTGCCTCGTTTTGGCAAGTTTTAGGGGACCAATCTTGAGCTCAATGGGGTCTTTGTTCAATCGCCAGTCGGCGCCGCTGCTGGGAATCGACATCAGCTCCTCCAGCGTCAAGCTGGTGGAGCTTGCGCGCGACAAGTCCGGCGCACTGGTTCTGGAGCGTTGTGCTATCGAGCCACTGGAGCGCGGATGGATCACTGATGGCAACATCGATAAGTTTGACGAAGTGGCCGACGCCTTGCGTCGACTAGTCAAAAAAAGCGGAACGCGTACGAAAAACGTGGCACTGGCCTTGCCTCCGTCAGCAGTTATCACCAAGAAGATCACTTTGCCTGGGGGGATGACTGAGCAGGAGTTGGAGGTCCAGGTCGAATCTGAGGCAAACCAGTACATCCCCTTCTCGCTTGACGAAGTAAGTTTAGACTTCTGCGTCATAGGACCCAGCAAAAATGCCCCCGGCGATGTGGATGTTCTCATTGCTGCCTCGCGTCGAGACAAGGTGCAGGACCGTCAAGGTTTGGCCGAAGCCGCCGGACTGAAACCCGTGATTGTTGATATTGAATCCCACGCTTCCAGACTCGCTGCTGGTCGTCTTATCGAAGGCCTGCCAAACAAGGGCATCGATGCCATGGTGGCCTTATTCGAAGTCGGTGCTCTCACGACCAGCATGCAGGTGATACGCAACGAAGAGGTTCTGTACGACAGGGATCAAGCCTTCGGCGGCGCGCAGCTCACGCAGTTGATCGTTCGCCAATACGGATTTTCCATGGAAGAGGCAGAGGGCAAAAAGCGAAGCGGTGACCTGCCAGAAGACTACTCGCCTGTCGTACTTCGCCCGTTTGTAGAGAGCATGGCGCAGGAAATTGGTAGAGCACTTCAGTTCTTTTTTACAAGTACTCCACACAACCGAGTCGACCATATTTTGCTGGCCGGTGGCTCTGCGCCGTTGCCTGGTCTCACTGAAGCTGTCACGCAACAATCAGGCTTCGCTTGCAGTGCGGTGAATCCGTTTGATGGAATGGAAATAGGAAGTTCCGTCAGGCTGAAAAAAATGGTGCGTGAGGCGCCTTCTTATCTGACCTCATGCGGTCTTGCGATGCGGAGGTTTTTGCAGTGATTCTAATTAATCTACTTCCACATAGAGAGGCTGCTCGCAAGCGCAGAAAAGAGGCTTTTCAAGCCACGATGTTTGCATCATTTCTGATCGGCCTAGCAATAGCAGGTGGAATCTATTGGTGGTTTCAGTTGATGATCGCTGATCAGCAGCAAAAGAATAACTTCATACAGGCCGAAATAAAAATACTCGAAGGCCAGATTAAGGAAATTGCGACTATCGAGGATGAAATTGCTTCACTGCGTGCTAGGCAGAAGGCTGTTGAAGACCTGCAGTCAGATAGAAACCTTCCCGTACATTTGCTGAACGAATTGGTTAAACAATTGCCTGATGGCATTTACCTAACGGCCCTCCGACAGTCCGATCAGACTGTCTCGCTGCAGGGTATAGCTCAATCGAATGAACGTGTGTCGGAGCTTTTACGGAATATTGCTAATAATACCCCATGGTTCACAAAGCCGGAGCTACTGGAAATTGTTTCGAGCAATGTCGCAGTGGGTACGCGTGATCAGCGAAGAGTGGCCTCGTTCAATATGAAGTTCCAATTGGTAAGAGCAAGCGAAGCGCAAAAGGCTATCGATGCGGCAGGTGCCGGCGCTGCGAGCATTTCTGCTAGGGAGCGACTGAAATGAGAGAGTCCAAAAAGAAGTCTATTGAGTATGCGCAAGTTCTTAGTGACATATCGCGTCAATTTCGAAATCTAGATTCTAAGGATCCGTCGCTCTGGCCGTTTTTGCCTAAAGTATTTTTGTGTCTTTTTATAGCTGTGGCTGTCTCTGTGGTTTGTTGGTATGCTTTGCTGTCTGATTATGAGGTGGAGCTTGACACTGTGCGGGCGAAAGAGGTTGTTCTGAAGGAAGATTATCAAAAGAAATTGATTAAAGCAGTTAGCCTGGATGAGTTAAAAAAGCAGCGTGAGCAAATTCAGCAATACGTCATACAGTTGGAAAAGCAGTTGCCTAGCAAAGCAGAAATGGCAGCTCTTTTGTCAGATATTAACCAAGCAGGACTGGGGCGCAGCTTGCAGTTTGAATTGTTTCGGCCTGGGCAAGTTGTCGCTCGAGATTATTATGCGGAACTTCCTATATCGATACGTGTGAATGGCAGATATCACGACATGGGTGCCTTTGCTTCAGATGTGGCTAATCTTTCAAGAATCGTTACGCTAAATAACATGGTGATATCCCCTGCCGCGCGTGACAGTGGTAGTCTGGTGATGGAAGCTACAGCGAGAACTTTCCGTTATCTGGATCCGGACGAGGTGCAAGCGCAAAGAAATGCTGGAGGGAAGAAGTGATGGCCCGGATCTATACCTTTGTAACTCTGGCGGCCTGTTTGGCGATCGGAGGATGTATTCCTACCGGAGAGGACGAATTAAAGGTGTGGATGGCAGAGCAGCGTGCTACAACGAAGCCTCGCGTGACTCCATTGACGGAGCCGAAAAAATTCTCTCCAGAGAGATACACTGCTGACGGTAATACTGAGCCTTTCAGCCCAGTGAAGTTGGTGCAGGCACTCCGTCGAGATTCGGTTCAGCTTGCATCGAACGCTGCATTGATTGCTCCCGAAATGACTCGGAGGAAAGAGCCTCTCGAAGCTTTTCCATTAGATGCAATGACAATGGTTGGTAGCCTGAATAAAAACGGTTCTATAGTTGCGCTTTTGAAAGTTGATAATCTGCTCTATCAAGTCCGAAAAGGCGATTATATCGGGCAGAGCTATGGGAAAATAACCGGGATTACTGAGTCTTCTATTGGTCTTCGAGAGATCATTCAAGATCCGAGCGGTGACTGGATTGAGCGCAGCACCGCTCTAGAATTGCAAGAGGGGAAGAAATGAAACAGCATGGTATGGTTTTGGTGAAATTATGTCGTGTCCTCTGTCTTGGGGCATTCGCGGCGCTACTGTCGACCTTTGCGAATGCGCAGAATACCATTAATGCTATTAGCAGTAGTATTCAGGGTGGAGTGGAGGTTGTGCGAATTGAACTTCAAGATGCGCCTAGTGTTTTGCCCACTGGATTTGCAGTACAGGCGCCAGCTCGCATAGCGTTAGATTTTAATAATATGTCGAGCTCGACAGGTAAAACTTTGTACGAGGTGAATTCTGGAAATATTAAATCCATTAACCTTGTGCAGGTAGATAACCGTGCTCGGATTGTTGTGAATCTCAAGACGCCGACTTCTTACAGGGCAGATATCGTTGAAAAATCTGTGGTGTTAACGCTTGGCTCCGCACAAGGCTCCGTATCTTTTGCTCCTCAAGCTTCACCTGCTATGGAACTTGGCGATAACCAAATTTTACCGCTAAAGGACATTGACTTCCGCCGCGGAAGTGACGGGTCTGGAAGAATCGTAGTGGGCTTGAGTACCAGCAATACGGGTGTTGATATACAACAAAAGGGGAAGGGCCTGACAATCGATTTCCTGCGCTCTTCGCTTTCAGAGGGACTTCGGCGGAGGCTGGATGTCGCCGATTTTGGCACTCCTGTGCAGTCCGTTGCCACCACAGTTGTTGGTGACCGCGTGCGGATGAGTATTGAGCCGATTGGTGATTGGGAACATAGTGCATATCAAAGTGATACTCAGTTCGTGGTTGAAGTTCGCCAAAAGAAGATTGACGTTACGAAAATCACCCAGGGTCCGGGATTTTCTGGGGAGAAGCTGTCTCTGAATTTTCAAAGTATAGAAGTTCGCTCGTTGCTTCAGGTTATTGCTGATTTTACGAATTTTAATATTGTTACTTCCGACACTGTTACCGGGACTCTGACGCTGCGCCTGAAAGATGTACCTTGGGACCAAGCTCTGCAAATCATTATGGATGCAAAGGGTTTGGGGATGAAGAAGACGGGAACCGTGTTATGGATCGCCCCTAAAGATGAAATTGATTCGCGTATAAAGAAAGATTTTGAAGCAGCCCAGTCAATTCAGAAGATTGAGCCGTTGAGAACCCAAGCTTATCAGTTAAATTATGCTAAGGCTGCGGATATCCTCACGCAATTGGCTAGCTCTGGTGGGAGCGGTAGCGGAACGTCGACACGGTTCCTATCTGAGCGTGGAAGTGCGATTGCGGAGCCAAGAACTAACCAGTTATTTGTGACAGATACCGCAAGTAAGTTGGAAGAGGTGAGGCAGCTTTTACTAAACTTGGACGTGGCAGTTCGACAAGTTTTGATCGAGGCACGTATTGTTGAAGCGCGGGACTCGTTTGGCAGGTCTCTGGGTGTGAGGCTGGGCGGCGCAGATTTGCGCGCCAATCGTGGTGGCGACGGCGGCTACGGTCTTGGAGGCAACAACAGAGTGGCATTCGGTAGTTCCTACGAAAACGCAGTATCATCCAGCGGTGCGGGTGGGACTACAAATGCCAACGCAAACTTTGTTAATCTTCCTGCCAGTCTCTCTAACGTTAGTACTGTAGGCAGTTTTGCTCTGTCAATTTTCAATTCTGCAGCTAACCGTTTTCTCACGTTGGAGCTCTCAGCTATGGAGGCCGATGGTAAAGGACGGATTGTTTCAAGTCCGCGCATTATTACTGCGGATCAAACGAAGGCGCTTATCGAGCAAGGGACTGAGTATCCTTACTCGATTACTGCTCCAAACGGAGCTACCACGCTTGCTTTTAAGAAGGCAGTATTGAAACTTGAAGTCACACCGCAAATAACTCCGGAGGGTAACATCATATTGGACCTTGATGTCAATAAAGATAGTCGCGGGGAGACTACTACCCAGGGTGTCGCTATTGATACTAAGCATATAAGGACTCAGATATTGATAGAGAATGGCGGAACAGTGGTTATTGGCGGGATTTTTGAAATGGAGGAAACCAACCAGGAGAATAAGGTGCCGTTGATCGGCGACGTTCCAGTGGTTGGCAACCTATTTAAGAGTCGTACCAAGGAGTCAACCAAGCGTGAAATGCTTGTATTTATCACTCCGAAAATAATTTCCGAGAACGCTACGAGAAGATAACCAATACTGGTGAATATGATGAACACACTTCTTAGAACTTTCATTGTTGTCGCTTCGGCGATTCTGGTCGCTTGTGGCGGTGGTGGCAGCGGCGGTGGTGAGCCTACTGGCCCGTCTGCTAAGCTACGCATTTATCCTCCAGTTGAATCGATTAGCTTGCCGGTTGGTGCTAGTGGATCAGCGGGTGTCGAAGTTCGTGGCGGGCGGGGCCCCTACACAGTTACCACTTCTGATGGAGCTGTGCAAGTTGGGTTGAGTGAGGATAATTTTCTATACGTCGCTGGCACCAAAGCGGGTACGTCGGAGGTTGTCATTTACGACACCAGTTTGCCTGTACAAACGGTCAAGGTTTCTGTTACCGCGCAGGTGGTGCCGATATCAAGTAATATAGGTACGGCTATTAACCTTGCACCAGGGCAGTCGCAACAAGTTACTATCCGAGGGGGTGTCGGTCCCTACGGCGTGACAACTACAGACGCCAGTGTAGCTACTGCTAGTGTTTCCGACTCAAGTGTTGTTATCACAGCTCAGCCGAAATCTGGTATTGCAACCATTTCAGTGGTTGACAGTCTGGGATCAACCTTTAGCATTCAGGTTACTGTTGCTATATCTACCATGAGCGTAAGTCCGGCTACGATTACGGGTCCTGCTGGAACTAGCAGCAGCATTTCCATTAGAGGTGGCATTGCCCCTTACGCGGTGAGTTCAACGAATAGTGCTGTTGCATCGGCATCTGTGTCTGGCTCCAGCGTGAGCGTCAATCTGCTCTCCTTGGGCACCGCATCCATTAGTGTATCGGACAGCACAGGGCAGTCGATCATCGTATCTGTCACTGTTAATAGTGATACGCTCAGGGTCGCACCTGCAAATCAGGAAGTTCCAGAAAAAGGAAATGCCTCTTTGACTTATCTAATCTCCGGGGGAACTGCTCCGTACACGCCCCTGATCAGCGTCGCAGATTCGGCGTTTGCTACAGTGACTGTTGTCGGTTCAACATTGACTGTCGGCGCACCTGGTGCCAATCGATGTGTGACTGCGGATAGGGTAGTGCCCATCGATATTTACGATTCTAAACTTATCAAGCAGACTGTGACCATGACCATCAAAGATGGTGGCGCTGCAATCCCATGTCCCTAAATCGGCGTTAAATCAGAAAAAGCCAATCTTCGGATTGGCTTTTTGTTTTTGGAAATTAATAAATTTAAGGATTGATTGGTATGATAGAGCGAGTTCCTGTCCTGCTTGAAAAATCTGGTTATGAAATATTAATTGGCGCGGATATTTTTTCGCAAATATTATTGAAATCGCTTTTGGGTTCAGTGAGTGATTGTGTAATTGTGACAAACGAGACCATTGCTGCACTGCATCTTGATAATTTGCGTAACAGGCTTGCAGGCCATGGAAGTAGTGTTAAAATTATTATTTTGCCGGATGGTGAGTCATATAAAAATACGGAGTCTTTGTGGAAAATATACGATTCATTAATCAGTTGGGAGTGCGATCGTAAAACCGTACTTTTTGCTTTGGGCGGGGGGGTTGTTGGGGATATTGCCGGTTTTGCTGCCGCTACGTACATGCGCGGGATTCCCTTTGTACAGATTCCTACCACGCTCCTAGCTCAGGTTGATTCGTCCGTCGGTGGGAAAACGGCAATTAATCATCCTCAAGGCAAGAATATGATCGGTGCCTTTCACCAGCCCAAACTGGTGATTTGCGACCTTTCTACCCTTGATACATTGCCTCCACGAGAAATGAGTGCCGGCCTGGCCGAGATTATCAAGTACGGGCCTATCGCCGACATGTCGTTCATGAAGTGGCTTGAGAATTCCGTCGAGGCGGTGCTTGGCAAAGATCGGAAAGCGCTTGCATACGCAGTTCGTCGGAGTTGCGAAATCAAGGCCGGGGTGGTTGGTCAGGATGAAAAGGAGTCCGGGCTTCGCGCCATATTGAACTTCGGCCATACGTTCGGACATGCCATCGAGGCAGGGCTTGGGTACGGTGTATGGCTTCATGGTGAAGGTGTAGGGGTCGGCATGGTCATGGCAGCAGAGCTCTCATGTCGACTGGGATTAGTGGATCGATCGTTTGTGGAGCGCCTGACGTCTCTAATTACGCGCGCTATGTTGCCAACAATTGGGCCAATAATTGACGCGAATGACAATGCTGGCCGCTATCTCGAACTTATGCGCGTCGATAAAAAATCTGAGGCTGGCGAGATTCGTTTTGTTGTAATTGATGGCCCAGGCAATGCAACGTTGCGAACGGCGCCTGATGCTCTCGTGAGGGAGGTCATTGACGCATGTTGTGAGCCCAGGTCATAGAAGTGTCATATTCGCTTCGTCCACCCTCGTGGGTTCTCATATCTTGTCTTATCACTTAGCGCGCCTTGCTCCCTACGCTTGCGATCCGGCTTCGACGCGCGGACGTCGCTATCCCGAACTGCCGGCCCTCACACGCACGGACTACCAGCGCGACCGGGATCGCATCGTGCATTCCACCGCGTTCCGCCGGCTGGTCTACAAGACCCAGGTGTTCCTGAACCATGAGGGCGACCTGTTCCGCACGCGCCTGACGCATTCGCTGGAGGTGGCGCAACTGGGCCGTTCGATTGCGCGATCGTTGCGCATCAATGAAGACCTGGTCGAGGCGATTTCTCTGGCGCACGACCTGGGCCACACGCCGTTTGGGCATGCCGGCCAGGACGCGCTGCATGCCTGCATGCTGGAGCATGGCGGTTTCGAGCACAACCTGCAAAGCCTGCGGGTCGTCGACAAGCTGGAAGAGCGCTACCCGCAATATGACGGGCTGAACCTCACTTTCGAAACACGCGAAGGCGTTCTCAAGCATTGCTCCCGCGTGTATGCCGAGCAGCTGGAAGCCGTGGAGCCCCATGGCGTCGCAGCCCGGTTTCTGCGCCGCGAGCAGCCGAGCCTGGAGGCGCAGTTGTGCAATCTGGCGGACGAGATTGCCTACAACGCGCATGACATCGATGATGGCGTGCGCTCGGGATTGATATCGATGGCGCAGTTGCAGGACGTGCCATTGTTCGAGCACTATCGGGTGGCCGCCATCGCCAGCTTCCCGGACCTGGCGCAGCCCTCCAGCCAGCGCCGGCTGTTGTACGAAACCATCCGGCGCATGCTGAGCGACCAGGTCTACGACGTGATCGACACCACGCAAGCCGCCATTGATCGCGTGGCCCCCGACAGCGTCGATGCCGTGCGCCGTGCGCCGGCCTTGGTCATGTTCAGTGACGCCATGCGCGAGCGCTCGCAGGTGCTCAAGCGCTTTCTGTTCAAGAACTTGTACCGCCACCCGCAGGTGATGGAGACCACAGGCCTGGCGCAGCAGGTGGTGCGGGACCTGTTCGCCGCGTACACCGCGTCCCCCCAGGAAATGAAAGCCGCCTTCGCCGAGCAGGCGTCGCTGGACGAGGGGCCTCTGCGGGCCAGGGCGGTGGCCGATTTCATCGCGGGCATGACGGACCGCTTTGCGGCGCGAGAACACGATCGGTTGACAGGGCAGCGTCTCCTGTCCGCGTGAGTGGTACGGCGGCGACGGGGCCGCAATGGCACGGTGCAGCCCGCAGGACCGCAATCTCAATGTCAAGATCGGGCGTCCCTCGCCTTTTGCTGGGCCGGTGTGCAACCGTGATGGCGCCGTGCGCCGCGCCGCGCGGCGCGGCCGGTGCGTTCATGGAGTTGGAGCCACCGCCGAGAAAAGGCACACCGGTAAAATCAGGCTCCTCCTCGCGCCACGCGCACTTTCCTTTTCATGACGCTTACTTCCCCCGCTGCTTCGGCACCATCCTTCGGTCTGGCTGTGACCTCCCCATTCATCGGCGACACCGTGCGCTGGCTGGAGCGGGCGGTGATCGGCCTGAACCTGTGCCCTTTTGCCAAGGGCGTCCATGTCAAGGGCCAGATCCACTATGCCTTGGCGTTGACCGACAATGCGGAACACGTGCTGGACCTGCTGCGTGAGGAACTTGCAGCGCTGGTGGCAACCCCGGCGCAGGAGCGCGATACGACGCTGATCGTGCTGCCGCACTGCCTGCACGACTTCCTCGATTTCAATGACTTTCTGGGCCGCGCCGAGGCGCTGCTTGAGGATTTGGAGCTGGAGGGCACCCTGCAGATCGCCAGCTTTCACCCGCAGTTCCAGTTTGCCGGGACCGACGCGGACGATGTCACCAACTGCACCAACCGATCTCCGTATCCCACCTTGCACCTGCTGCGCGAAGAGAGCATCGACCGTGCGGTCGAGGTGTTCCCCGAGGCGGAAAGCATCTTCGAGCGCAACATCGACGTGCTGCAGGCGCTGGGCACCCAGGGGTGGGCGGATCTGGATGTGGGGCCCGGTGCGGGCGGTGGGGCGGGTGCAGCCACGGCGGCAAGGGCGGTCGCACCATGAAGAATCACGCAATGGCCCGCGACACGGCAGCCACCGGTTCAGCCCCCGGCAAGGGCAAAGATAAAAACAAAGGCAATGACAAGGTGGGCGGCAAGAAGGGCCACGGCAAGGGCGCCAATGCCCCCGCCACGCAGGCCCACGAGCTGGCGGAGCTGCGGCCCGGGCAGTCTGTAGAGCTGCTCAAGGAGCTGCACATCCTGACCCGCGAGGGGCGCCTGAACCAGGACTCGCGCCGCAAGCTCAAGCAGGTGTACCACCTGTTCAACTTCATCGAGCCGTTGCTGGGCGAGCTGTCCGGCAGCGATCAGGGGCCCACGCTCGCCGACCATGGGGCGGGCAAGTCGTACCTGGGGTTCATCCTGTACGACTTGTACTTCAAGGCATTGGGGCGCGGGCGCATCTACGGGGTGGAGACGCGCTCCGAGCTGGTCGAAAAATCCCGTGCGCTGGCGCAAAAGCTGGAGTTCGAACGCATGTCGTTCCTCAATGTGTCGGTGGCGGAATCCACCGATGCGGACGAACTGCCGCCGCAGATCGATGTGGTGACGGCGCTGCATGCGTGCGATACCGCCACCGACGACGCTATCGCATTTGGCCTGCACAAGAAGGCGCGTGCAATGGTGCTGGTGCCGTGCTGCCAGGCCGAGATGGCCGCCTGTCTGCGTCAGGGGAAGGCGCTGCAGCTCACGCGCACGCCGCTGGCCGAGCTGTGGCGCCACCCACTGCACACCCGTGAGCTAGGGAGCCAGGTCACCAACGTGCTGCGGTGCCTGTACCTGGAGGCCAACGGGTACCAGGTCACAGTGACGGAGCTCGTGGGGTGGGAACACAGCATGAAGAACGAACTCATCATCGCCCGCTACACCGGCCAAAAAAAGCGCAGCGCAGCAGAACGCTTGCGCGCACTGCTGGCAGAGTTCGGGCTGCAATCGATGGAGAAGCTGCGGTATCCGGGCCTGCCGACCGCGTAGCTTGCGCAGCAGGTGCTTGTGCTGCTACAGGGCCCGGCCCTGCGGCAATGCAGCCAATCAGCTCTGCGGTGGGTCCTTGGAGCGCGTCTTGCTCACAGCGCTGAAGATGCCGATGCCCAGCAAGATCAATGCGCCGATGCCGATGTAAACCTGGGGTACCCCGGCAGTCACTGCCGCCCAGATCACGCCGGCCAGGAAGATCAGGAAGCCGAGCATGTAAAGTGCAAAAGACATGGGGTCCTTTCCGTGTTGTTGCTTCTGCCCGGATGGTCGCCGCTCGATGCTGCGGGCGATGTCGTCCCGCGGTACGCTCGCGTGTCGGACAATCCCAACAGCCACCCCGAGACCTACCTACCCATGGCCCGCCTGCCGCGCCTGACCCTGCCGGGTCATCTGCACCATGTCATCCAGCGGGGCAACAACCGCCAGCCCATCTTCGTGGACCGCGAAGACTTCGAGGCCATGCTCGCCCTGCTGGCGGACAACGCCCAGCGCCACGCGGTCGCCGTCCATGCCTATGTGCTCATGGACAACCACTTCCACCTGATGGCCACGCCTTCCACCGCGGACGGCCTGCCGCAGATGATGCAGGCGGTGGGGCGCCGCTATGTGCAGTACTTCAACCGCCGGCACGGCCGCACCGGCACGCTGTGGGAGGGCCGCTACCGCTCCACGGTGCTGCAGCCCGAGCGGTACCTGCTGCCCTGCATGGTGTACCTCGACCTGAATCCGGTCCGCTCGGGCGCTGTCGTGCAAGCCGTCGACTATCCGTGGTCCGGCCACGCGCACTGGCTGGGCCTGCGGGTGGACCGTTTGCTGACCCCGCACGCACTGTACTGGGCGCTGGGCAATACGCCGTTCGCGCGGGAAGCGGCCTATGGCGCTGCAGTGCAGGCGGGCATCAGCTCGCGGGAGCAAGCAGCGTTGACCACCTCCGCCCTCAGCGGTTGGGCGCTGGGTGACCCGGAATTTGTCGCCGAATTGCAAAAGCAGACGCCGCGCCGTGTGGTGCGCGGTAAGGCCGGGCGCCCGGTGTTGCTGCCGGTTTCTGAAGAGATTTAGGCGCTTTCGCTGTATGGATGTGTGCCATTTGCTATCATTTTTGACTTGTCCCCAATAAATTCCGTATTTATTTAGTAGGACAATAAAATGGAATCCGACCCCAATTAATATGCTTGCAACGCATGTTGCAATGCACTAATCTCCAACTCCCTGCGAAAAACATGAGGAGTGCGCCATGACCACGACGGCCGCCGAGATCCAGCATCTGCAACAACACGGTTTGTATTCATCCGGTAACGAACACGACGCCTGCGGGCTCGGCTTCGTCGCCCACATCAAGGGGGTGAAGCGCCACGACATCGTGACGCAGGCCCTCAAGATCCTGGAAAACATCGATCACCGGGGCGCCGTGGGTGCCGACCCGCTGATGGGTGACGGTGCGGGCATCCTGATCCAGATCCCCGATGCGCTGTACCGTGAAGAGATGGCCAAGCAGGGCATCACGCTGCCGGCGTCCGGCGAATACGGCGTGGGCATGATCTTCCTGCCCAAGGAGCATGCATCGCGCCTGGCCTGCGAGCAGGAGATGGAGCGTGCGATCAAGGCCGAAGGCCAGGTGCTGCTGGGCTGGCGCGATGTGCCGGTCAACCTCGACATGCCCATGTCGCCCACCGTGCGCAAGAAGGAGCCCATCCTGCGCCAGGTCTTCATCGGCCGTGGCAACGACGTGATCGTGCAGGACGCGCTGGAGCGCAAGCTGTACGTGATCCGCAAGACGGCCAGCGCCGCCATCCAGAACCTCAAGCTCAAGCACAGCAAGGAACACTACGGTCCCAGCATGTCCAGCCGCACCGTGGTCTACCAGGGCCTGCTGCTGGCCGACCAGGTGGGCGTGTACTACAAGGACCTGTCCGACGAGCGCTGCGTCTCGGCCATCGGCCTGGTGCACCAGCGTTTCTCCACCATCACCTTCCCCGAGTGGCCGCTGGCCCACCCGTACCGCTACGTGGCGCACAACGGTGAAATCAACACCGTCAAGGGCAACTACAACTGGATGAAGGCGCGCGAAGGCGTGATGGCCTCGCCCGTGCTGGCCGCCGACCTGCAAAAGCTCTACCCCATCAGCTTTGCCGACCAGTCCGACACCGCCACGTTCGACAACTGCCTCGAACTGCTGACCATGGCCGGCTACCCCATCAGCCAGGCCGTGATGATGATGATCCCCGAGCCGTGGGAGCAGCACACCACCATGGACGAGCGCCGCCGCGCCTTCTATGAATACCACGCCGCCATGCTCGAGCCCTGGGACGGCCCCGCCTCCATCGTGTTCACCGATGGCCGCCAGATCGGCGCCACGCTGGACCGCAACGGCCTGCGCCCCTCGCGCTACTGCATCACCGATGACGACCTGGTCATCATGGGCTCGGAATCCGGCGTGCTGCCCATCCCCGAGAACAAGATCGTGCGCAAGTGGCGCCTGCAGCCCGGCAAGATGTTCCTGATCGACCTGGAACAGGGCCGCATGATCGACGACGACGAGTTGAAAGCCAACATCGTCAACACCAAGCCCTACAAGCAGTGGATCGAAAACCTGCGCATCAAGCTCGACAGCGTGGGCACCGACACTGCGTCCACTCCCGACGCCGCGCCCCTGCCGCTGCTCGACCGTCAGCAGGCCTTCGGCTACACCCAGGAAGACATCAAGTTCCTGATGGCGCCCATGGCCAGGAACGGCGAAGAAGGCATCGGATCCATGGGCAACGACAGCCCGCTGGCCGTGCTCTCGGGCAAGAACAAGCCGCTGTACAACTACTTCAAGCAGCTGTTCGCGCAGGTGACCAACCCGCCCATCGACCCGATCCGCGAAGCCATCGTGATGTCGCTGGTGTCCTTCATCGGACCCAAGCCCAACCTGCTGGACATCAACCAGGTCAACCCGCCGATGCGCCTGGAAGTGAGCCAGCCCGTGCTGGACTTCGCTGACATGGCCAAGCTGCGCAACATCGAGAAGTACACGCAGGGCAAGTTCAAGAGCGCCACCATCGACATCACCTACCCGCTGGACTGGGGCCGTGAAGGCGTGGAAGCCAAGCTCGCGTCGCTGTGCGCGCAGGCCGTGGACGCCATCAAGGGCGGCGCCAACATCCTGATCGTCAGCGACCGCGCCGTGAGTGCCACCCAGGTGGCCATCCCCGCGCTGCTGGCCCTGTCGGCCATCCACCAGCACCTGGTGGGCGCAGGCCTGCGCACCACCGCCGGCCTGGTGGTCGAGACCGGTACCGCGCGTGAAGTGCACCACTTCGCCGTGCTGGGCGGTTACGGCGCGGAAGCCGTGCACCCCTACCTCGCCATGGAAACCCTGGCCGAGATGCACTCGGGTCTGGCAGGCGACCTGTCGCCGGACAAGGCCATCTACAACTACGTCAAGGCCATCGGCAAGGGCCTGTCCAAGATCATGTCCAAGATGGGCGTGAGCACCTACATGTCCTACTGCGGCGCGCAGCTGTTCGAGGCCATCGGCCTGAACACCGACACCGTGGGCAAGTACTTCACCGGCACCGCCAGCCGCGTGGAAGGCATCGGCGTGTTCGAGATCGCCGAAGAAGCCATCCGCATGCACAAGGCCGCATTCGGCGACGACCCCGTGCTGGCCACCATGCTGGACGCCGGCGGCGAATACGCGTGGCGCACCCGCGGCGAAGACCATATGTGGACGCCCGACGCGATCGCCAAGCTGCAGCACAGCACGCGCGCCAACAACTGGAACACGTACAAGGAATACGCCCAGATCATCAACGACCAGAGCAAGCGCCACCTCACGCTGCGCGGCCTGTTCGAGTTCAAGATCGACCCCTCCAAGGCCATCTCCATCGACGAGGTCGAGCCCGCCAAGGAAATCGTCAAGCGTTTCGCCACCGGAGCGATGTCGCTGGGCTCCATCTCCACCGAGGCGCACGCCACGCTGGCCGTGGCCATGAACCGCATCGGCGGCAAGAGCAATACCGGCGAAGGCGGCGAAGACGCTGCGCGCTACCGCAACGAACTCAAAGGCATCCCGATCAAGAAGGGCGATACCCTCAAAAGCGTGATCGGCGCCGCCAACGTCGAGGTCGACCTGCCCCTGCAGGACGGCGACTCGCTGCGCAGCCGCATCAAGCAGGTCGCGTCGGGCCGCTTCGGCGTCACGGCCGAGTACCTGTCGTCGGCCGACCAGATCCAGATCAAGATGGCCCAGGGCGCCAAGCCCGGCGAAGGCGGCCAGCTCCCTGGCGGCAAGGTGTCCAACTACATCGGCAAGCTGCGCCACAGCGTGCCGGGCGTGGGCCTGATCTCGCCCCCGCCGCACCACGACATCTACTCCATCGAAGACCTGGCCCAGCTGATCCATGACCTGAAGAATGTGGCGCCGCACGCCACCATCAGCACCAAGCTGGTGTCAGAAGTGGGCGTGGGCACCATCGCCGCGGGCGTCACCAAGTGCAAGAGCGACCACCTCGTGATCGCCGGGCACGACGGCGGCACGGGCGCATCGCCCTGGTCGTCCATCAAGCACGCGGGCGGCCCGTGGGAGATCGGCCTGGCCGAAACCCAGCAGACCCTGGTGCTCAACCGCCTGCGCGGCCGTGTGCGCGTGCAGGCCGACGGCCAGATGAAGACCGGCCGCGACGTCGCCATCGGCGCGCTGCTGGGCGCGGATGAATTCGGCTTCGCCACGGCACCGCTGGTGGTCGAGGGCTGCATCATGATGCGCAAGTGCCACCTGAACACCTGCCCCGTGGGCGTGGCCACGCAGGACCCCGAACTGCGCAAGAAGTTCTCGGGCAAGCCCGAGCACGTGGTGAACTACTTCTTCTTCATCGCCGAAGAAGTGCGCCAGATCATGGCGCAGCTCGGCATCAGGAAGTTCGACGACCTGATCGGCCGCTCCGACCTGCTCGACACCCGCTCTGGCATTGCCCACTGGAAGGCACGCGGCCTGGACTTCGGCCGCCTGTTCGCCCAGCCCAATGTGCCCGCCGATGTGCCGCGCTACCACGTGGACGTGCAGGACCACAACATCACCAACACCCTGGACCGCAAGCTCATCGAGCGCAGCAAGCCCGCCATCGAAAAGGGCGAGCGCGTGCAGTTCATCGAGGTGGCCCGCAACGTGAACCGCTCCGTGGGCGCCATGCTCTCCGGCGCCGTGACGCGCGTGCACCCCGAAGGCCTGCCGGACGACACCATCCGCATCCAGCTCGAAGGCACGGGCGGGCAGTCGTTCGGTGCGTTCCTCACCCGCGGCATCACGCTGTACCTGATTGGCGACGCCAACGACTACACCGGCAAGGGCCTGTCCGGCGGCCGCGTGATCGTGCGCCCCAGCATCGACTTCCGCGGTGAATCCGTGCGCAACACCATCGTGGGCAACACGGTGATGTACGGCGCCACCACGGGCGAGGCCTTCTTCAGCGGCGTGGCCGGCGAACGCTTTGCCGTGCGCCTGTCGGGTGCCACTGCGGTGGTGGAAGGCACGGGCGACCATGGCTGCGAATACATGACCGGCGGCACCGTGGTGGTGCTCGGCAAGACCGGCCGCAACTTCGCGGCGGGCATGAGCGGTGGCGTGGCCTATGTGTACGACGAGGACGGCCAGTTCGACACGCGCTGCAACATGTCCATGGTGACGCTGGAGCGCATCCTGCCCGCCTCGGAGCAAGAGGCCACGATGCCCCGTTCCATCTGGCACGGTGGCCAGAGCGACGAAGCGCAGCTCAAGAAGCTGCTGGAAGACCACAACCGCTGGACCGGCAGCAAGCGTGCCCGCGAACTGCTGGACAACTGGGCCGCGTCGCGCGGCAAGTTCGTCAAGGTCTTCCCGACCGAGTACAAGCGCGCACTGGCTGAAATTTATGAACGAAAAGTGCTGGAAGAGCCCGCTACGCCTGCGGTAGCAGCTCCTGAAAAGGTAGCGGTGCCCGCCAAGTAAGGTGAGCCGCGACCGACACCTCACCGTTCATAGACCAAAGATTCAAGGACACCGTCATGGGAAAGACCACCGGCTTCATGGAGTACGAGCGCATCGAAGAGGGCTACAAGCCCGTCGGCGAGCGCCTGAAGCACTACAAGGAATTCGTCATCGGCCTCGATGACTCGCAGGCCAAGATCCAGGGCGCGCGCTGCATGGACTGCGGCACGCCGTTCTGCAACAGCGGCTGCCCCGTCAACAACATCATTCCGGACTTCAACGACCTGGTCTATCACCAGGACTGGAAGAGCGCGATCGAGGTGCTGCACAGCACCAACAACTTCCCCGAGTTCACCGGCCGCATCTGCCCCGCGCCCTGCGAGGCTGCCTGCGTGCTCAATGTGAACGACGACGCCGTGGGCATCAAGTCCATCGAGCACGCCATCATCGACCGCGCCTGGGACGAAGGCTGGGTGCAGCCGCGCCCCGCCAAGCACCAGACGGGCAAGAAGGTCGCCGTGGTGGGCTCGGGCCCTGCAGGCATGGCGGCGGCGCAGCAACTGGCGCGCGCCGGCCACAGCGTCACGCTGTTCGAGAAGAACGACCGCATCGGCGGGCTGCTGCGCTATGGCATCCCAGACTTCAAGATGGAGAAGTCGCACATCGACCGCCGCGCCAAGCAGATGGAAGCTGAAGGCGTGACCATCCGCACCGGCGTGTTCGTCGGTGCCGCCAAGGACGGCCTGGGCAAGGATTCCAAGGTGACCAACTGGGCCAAGGAAACCATCACGCCCGAGCAGCTGCAAAAGGACTTCGACGCCGTGGTGCTGACCGGTGGCGCCGAGCAGTCGCGCGACCTGCCCGTGCCCGGCCGCGACCTGGACGGCATCCACTTCGCGATGGAATTCCTGCCGCAGCAGAACAAGGTCAACGCGGGCGACAAGCTCAAGGGCCAGTTGCGCGCCGATGGCAAGCACGTCATCGTGATCGGTGGCGGCGACACCGGCAGCGACTGCGTGGGCACCAGCAACCGCCACGGCGCCGTGAGCGTCACGCAGTTCGAGCTGATGCCCCAGCCGCCCGCCGAAGAAAACCGCCCCATGACCTGGCCCTACTGGCCGATCAAGCTGCGCACGAGCTCCAGCCACGATGAGGGCTGCGAGCGCGAGTTCGCCATCTCCACCAAGGAGTTCATCGGCGAAAAGGGCAAGGTCACCGGCCTCAAGACCGTGCGCGTGGAGTGGAAGGACGGCAAGATGGTCGAAGTGGCGGGCTCCGAGACGGTGCTCAAGGCCGACCTGGTGCTGTTGGCCATGGGCTTCGTGAGCCCTGTGGCTGCCGTGCTCGAAGCCTTTGGCGTGGACAAGGACGCCCGTGGCAACGCGCGCGCCACCACCGAATTCGACGGCGGCTATGCGACCAACGTGCCCAAGGTGTTTGCAGCCGGCGACATCCGCCGCGGCCAGTCCCTGGTGGTCTGGGCCATCCGCGAAGGCCGCCAGGCTGCGCGGGCCGTCGACGAATTCCTCATGGGCTATTCGGACCTGCCCCGCTGAGCGGTCCCGGGCCCACCCCCTGAGCCTGCGTGCCGCGGGCTGCCAACGGCGCCTTCGGGCGCCGTTTCTCTTGGGACGCAGGGGCCGCAACCGGCACAAACGCCGGGGGCGTGGCAGTTGATCGGCAGGTGTGGGGCAGGTGCTTGGGGTCGGGGCAGGGCGCTGAAAGGACGTCGTAACGCAACGGGCGCGGCCGTGAAACTCTTGGAGAGGGCGGTCCTGGGACGGTGACGGCCTGATCGCTTCATGTACCAAGCCAGCCCGATGTTCCCTGAGGGCGGCGCGGCTCGGGCGACCGCCGAGACAGCATTCTGTGCCGCATGGGCACCGCCCACACCCAGCTTTGCCTTTCTTGGCACAATCGAGGTCTGTGGCGGTAGGGGGCAAACACCCATGAGCGGTTCTTTAACCCCCTCTGCAGGTGCTTCAAATTGCAAACATACATGAATGTATGTTTAAGTCTTCGGCTACCATCGCAGCTGCCATTTCCCTTGTTTTCTGGCTCCGGCCAGCCCGGATCGCCTGAAATCCATCCCGTCCTGCATGCCTGAGTCCTCCTTTCTTGCCGAATTGCGCAACGTCACCTTCTCGTACGGTGACCGCACGATCCTGCGCGATGTGACGCTCTCCGTGCCGCGCGGCAAGGTGACGGCCCTCATGGGCGCGTCCGGGGGCGGCAAGACCACCGTGCTGCGCCTGATCGGCGGGCAGCAGAAGGCCCAGAGCGGCCAGGTGCTGTTCGACGGCCAGGACGTGGCAGGGCTCGATGCCGCGGGCCTGTACGCAGCCCGCCGGCGCATGGGCATGCTGTTCCAGTTCGGTGCGCTGTTCACCGACCTGTCGGTGTTCGAGAACGTGGCGTTTCCGCTGCGCGAGCACACCGACCTCTCCGACACGCTGATCCGCGACGTGGTGCTCATGAAGCTGCACGCCGTGGGCCTGCGCGGCGCACGCGACCTCATGCCCAGCCAGATCTCCGGCGGCATGGCGCGGCGTGTGGCGCTGGCGCGGGCGATTGCGCTGGACCCGGAGCTCGTCATGTACGACGAGCCCTTTGCGGGGCTGGACCCGATCTCGCTGGGCACGGCCGCGCAGCTCATCCGCCAGCTCAACGATGCCATGGGCCTGACCAGCATCATCGTCTCGCACGACCTGGAAGAGACCTTTCGCCTGGCCGACCACGTGATCATCCTGGGCGCCGGCGTGGTGGCGGCGCAGGGCACGCCCGATGAAGTGCGTGCCAGCACCGACCCGCTGGTGCACCAGTTCGTGAACGCGCTGCCCACGGGGCCGGTTCCTTTTCATTACGCAGGGCCCTCCGCGGAAGAGGACTTCGGCCCGCTCGGAGGGAAGGTGCTGTGAGCTGGTACAAGCCGTCCGACGTGGGTTTCGCGGTGCGCCAGAAGCTGGCCGACATCGGCATGGCGGCGCGCCTGTTCGCGCGGCTGCTGCGCCTGGGCGGCGCCGCTTTCATGCGGCCTGCGCTGGTGCGCGACCAGATCCACTTCCTGGGCAACTATTCGCTGGCCATCATCGCGGTGTCCGGGCTGTTCGTCGGTTTTGTGCTGGGCCTGCAGGGCTATTACACGCTGCAGCGCTATGGCGCCTCGGAAGCGCTGGGCCTGCTGGTGGCGCTGTCGCTGGTGCGCGAGCTGGGCCCGGTGGTCACGGCCTTGCTCTTCGCGGGCCGGGCGGGCACCTCGCTCACGGCCGAGATCGGCCTGATGCGCGCGGGCGAGCAGCTCAGTGCGATGGAAATGATGGCGGTCGACCCGGTGCGCCGCATCCTGGCGCCGCGCTTTTGGGCCGGCGTGATCACCATGCCCCTGCTGGCGGCGGTGTTCAGCGCCGTCGGCGTGATCGGCGGCTGGGTCGTCGGCGTGGTCATGATCGGCGTGGACCACGGTGCGTTCTGGAGTCAGATGCAGGGCGGTGTGGATGTCTGGCGCGACGTGGGCAATGGCGTGATCAAGAGCTTCGTGTTCGGCGTCACCGTCACCTTCGTGGCGCTGCTGCAGGGCTTTGCGGCCAAGCCCACGCCCGAGGGCGTGGCGCGCGCCACGACCCGCACGGTGGTGATGGCGTCCCTGGCCGTGCTGGCGCTCGACTTCATCCTGACGGCCCTGATGTTCAGTATCTGACGCCGGCACAGCCGCTGGCCAAGAGGAATCCAAACAATGCAACCATCCAAAAACGATCTCTGGGTAGGGCTTTTCGTCATGCTCGGCACGGTGGCGCTGGTGTTTCTGGCGCTGCAGTCGGCCAACCTGCTGAGCCTGAACCTCCAGCCGGGCTACCGCATCACCGCGCGCTTCGACAACATCGGGGGCCTCAAGCCCCAGGCCGCGGTGCGCGGCGCGGGCGTGGTGGTCGGGCGCGTGGAGTCCATCACGTTCGACGACAAGACCTACCAGGCCCGCGTGACGCTGGCGATGGAAAACCGCTACGCTTTCCCCAAGGACAGCTCCCTCAAGATCCTCACCAGCGGCCTGCTGGGCGAGCAGTACATCGGCATCGAGGCCGGTGCTGACGAAAAGAATCTGGTGGCCGGCGACATGGTCACTTCCACGCAGTCCGCCGTGGTGCTCGAGAACCTGATCGGACAATTCCTCTACAACAAGGCCGAAGACGGCAGCAACAGCAAGCCCCCAGGGGCAGGTGACAAGAAATGACGACGATGACCAAGCTCTCCCAACCTGCCGCCCGCGCCGCCGCGTGGCTGGCCTTTCTGCTGGGAGCCGCACTGCTCACCGGCTGCGCCACCGTGGCCAACCCCGACCCGCGCGATCCGTTCGAGTCGTACAACCGCAGCATGACCAACTTCAACGAGCAGGTCGATGCGCTGGTGCTCCGGCCGGTGGCGATTGCCTACAAGGACGTCACGCCGGCGCCGGTGCGCACCGGCGTGAGCAACTTCTTCGCCAACATCGGCGACGTGTGGTCGTTTGTGAACAACGTGCTGCAGCTGCGCGGCGAGGCGGCCGCATCCACCTTCATGCGGGTCAATGTGAACACGTTCATGGGACTGGGCGGCGTGCTCGACATCGCCAGCGAACTGGGCATCGACCGCTACAAGCAGGACTTCGGCCTGACGCTCGGTTACTGGGGCGTGGACACGGGGCCGTACCTGGTGCTGCCCATCCTGGGGCCATCGACCGTGCGCGACACGCTGGCGCTGCCGGTGGACATGAAGGGCAATGTGGTCAGCTATGTGGACCCGGTGTCGGCCCGCAACTCGCTGTACGCCCTGCGTGCGGTGGACGTGCGCGCCAACCTGCTGCGCGCGGGCTCCGTGCTCGACAGCGCCGCGCTGGACAAGTACAGCTTCACGCGCGACGTGTTCCTGCAGGTGCGCAGCCAGCAGCTGGTGAGCACGGCAGTGAACGGCGACGACAAGGAAGACCGCAACGGCAACGACGGCGTGCTGCCCCAGGAGCCTCCGCGCTGAATGCGCGCCGCGCTGTGGCGTAGTCGCCGCGGCGCGTTCGTTGCACTTGCTTGCAACCCGCAACCCGGGCGACGCACAGGGCCATTGTGCTGCGCCCACAATGAAATGAATGCAGGGGCGCCACCGGCACCCGCAGCCTTCGACAAGAAAGTAGACACCATCATGATGAACCGACGCACCCTGGGCCAAGCCGCCTTGTGCCTGACCGCTGTGGCCGCACTGGGCCTGCCCTTTGCTGCGCTGGCGGCGGACGAAGCGCCCGATGCGCTGATCAAGCGCCTGTCGGCCGACGTGCTGACCACCGTGAAGTCCGACAAGGCCATCCAGGGCGGTGACCTCTCCAAGATCATCGCGCTGGTCGACAAGACCGTGATGCCGAATGTGAACTTCCGCCGCATGACCGCCGCCGCCGTTGGCCCCGGCTGGCGCCAGGCCACGCCCGAGCAGCAAAAGCGCCTGCAGGACGAGTTCAAGATCCTGCTGGTGCGCACCTATGCCGGCGCGCTGGCGCAAGTGAACGACCAGACCATCCAGGTCAAGCCCCTGCGGGCCGCGCCCGAGGACAAGGACGTGCTGGTGCGCACCGAGATCGTCGGCCGTGGCGATCCGATCCAACTCGACTACCGCCTGGAAAAAACCCCCGGCGACGGTGCCGGCTGGAAGATTTACAACCTGAATGTGCTGGGCGTGTGGCTGGTGGAAACCTACCGCGGCCAGTTCGCGCAGGAGATCAATGCCAAGGGCGTCGACGGCCTCATCGAGACCCTGGTGGCTCGCAACAAGAGCAACGCAAGTAAGTAAGTAAGTAAGTAAGTAAGTAAGTGATGATCCCCCCTGAGTCGCTTCGCGTCATCCTCCTTTCTCGCTGTGCTGCGCGCTGCGGGAGGGGGACGCACCGGAGTCAGTTCCGCTGGTGCGCTGGCTGGGTGGTGCCGGTTGCAACGGCCGCGCGTTGCGTTTGAAGTCGGGGGAATTTGAGATGCTCGTCCTGCCCGCCGAACTCACCCACCGCCAGGCCACGGCTTGCCTGCGCATGCTGCTGCAGGGCCTGAAGGTGCACCGCGAGCCGGGGGTGGTGGTCGATGCGAATGCGCTCACCGTGTTCGATACGTCGGCGCTCGCCGTGCTGCTCGAATGCCGGCGCGAGGCGCTGGCCATGCGCAAGACGTTTTCGGTGCAGGGCCTGCCCACTGCGCTGCGGGGCATGGCGGGCCTGTATGGCGTGGGCACCTTGCTCACTCCGGCGTCCTGATCCTGCGGTGCTGCCGCGCCACACGGCCGGCGCGGCATCGTCGTTCCGCCCCCACGCGGGCGCAGTTCGGGGCTAGGCCGTAAAATCAGCGGCTTCATGCCCGCAGTCTCATTCCAAGCCGTCTCCAAGACCTTCTCCACGCCCAAGGGCCCTTTCCAGGCGCTGAACAACGTCAGCCTGGATATCCAGGAGGGCGAGTTCTTCGGCCTTCTGGGCCCCAACGGTGCGGGCAAGACCACCCTCATCAGCATCCTGGCGGGCCTGGCCCGCGCCAGCCAAGGGAGGGTGCTCGTGCAGGGCAGCGATGTGCAGGCCGACTATGCCGACGCACGCCGCAAGCTCGGCATCGTGCCGCAGGAGCTGGTGTTCGACCCGTTCTTCAACGTCCGTGAATCGCTGCGCATCCAGTCGGGCTACTTCGGTGTGAAGAACAACGACGCCTGGATCGACGAGCTGCTCGAGAACCTGGGCCTCACCGACAAGGCCAACTCCAACCTTCGCCAGCTCTCGGGCGGCATGAAGCGCCGGGTGCTGGTGGCGCAGGCGCTGGTGCACAAGCCGCCGATCATCGTGCTGGACGAGCCCACCGCCGGTGTGGACGTCGAGCTGCGCCAGACGCTCTGGCACTTCGTGGCGCGCCTGAACAAGGAAGGCCACACCGTGCTGCTGACGACGCACTACCTCGAAGAAGCCGAGGCGCTGTGCGGGCGTATCGCCATGCTCAAGACCGGGCAGATCGTGGCGCTCAACCGCACCAGCGAGCTGCTGCAGGCGGCCTCGGGCAGCGTGCTGCAATTCAAGACCGATGCCGCGCTGCCGCCGTCGCTGGCGACCGTGGCGCGTGTCACGGGCCGCATCGTGCAACTGCCCGCGCACGACGCCGCCGAGATCGAAAGCCACCTGGCCGCGCTGCGTGTGGCGGGTGTCGACGTGCACGACATGGAGATCCGCAGGCCCGACCTGGAGGACGTGTTCCTGCAGGTGATGTCGGGCACCTCCGCATCGAATATTTCCCTGGACAAGATCGCGTCCGCCGCAGCGCCGGGCCGCCCCAAGCAAGGCGTGGCCCCCTCGGGGGGCAGCGAGGACACGCCAGTGCCGAGCGTGGGGGCGCCACTATGACCGGCTGGCAGACCCTGTTTTATAAAGAGGTGCTTCGCTTCTGGAAGGTCAGCTTCCAGACCGTGGCCGCCCCGGTGCTCACCGCCGTGCTGTACCTGCTGATCTTCGGCCATGTGCTGGAAGACCACGTCAAGGTCTACGACCGCATCAGCTACACCGCGTTTCTGGTGCCCGGCCTCGTGATGATGAGCGTGCTGCAGAACGCGTTCGCCAACAGCTCGTCCAGCATCATCCAGAGCAAGATCATGGGCAGCCTGGTGTTCGTACTGCTCACGCCGCTGTCGCACTGGGCGTGGTTCTGTGCCTACGTGGGCTCGTCCATCGTGCGCGGTCTGGTGGTGGGGCTCGGGGTGTTCATCGTCACGCTGGCGTTCGCGCGGCCCGAATTCGCAGCGCCGCTGTGGATCCTGGCGTTCGCCTTTCTGGGCGCCGCACTGCTGGCCACGCTCGGGCTGCTGGCGGGCCTGTGGGCCGACAAGTTCGACCAGATGGCCGCCTTCCAGAACTTCATCATCGTGCCCATGACCTTCCTGTCGGGCGTGTTCTATTCCATCCAGTCGCTGCCACCCTTCTGGCAGACGGTGAGCCACCTGAACCCGTTCTTCTACATGATCGACGGCTTTCGCTACGGCTTCTTCGGACAGAGCGACACCTCGCCCTGGCTGAGCCTGAGCATCGTGGGCGTGGCCTGGCTGGCCGTGAGCGCGCTGGCGGTGCACCTGCTGCGCACCGGCTACAAAATCAGAAACTAGCGCGCATCTCTCCGAGTCGCTTCGCGCCTGCGCCGTGCGTGTTTCAGCGGCGTGAATGCTACCCCCAGCAACGGACCCACGACATGACTGCAGAAGAACTCCAGAACATCATCACCGCCGGCCTCGCCTGCGAACACATCACGCTCGAAGGCGATGGCCGCCACTGGTACGCCACCATCGTCTCGGCCGAGTTCGAAGGCAAGCGCTCCATCCAGCGCCACCAGCGGGTGTACGCCACGCTGGGCGCCAAAATGCAGACCGACGAGGTGCACGCGCTGTCGATGAAGACCTTCACGCCCACAGAGTGGGCAGCGCAGCCGAAATAGTTCGGTAGCTATGATTTTTATAGCTGCTGCCGCTTGCTGAAAGCGCGGTAGCGGCATTTTTTACCCCTATTCCTGGTTCTTTTCGAGATGGACAAACTCCTGATCCGCGGTGGACGCAGCCTGCAGGGCGAGGTGCTGGTCTCCGGCGCCAAGAACGCTGCGCTGCCCGAGCTGTGTGCGGCGCTGCTGACCGCCGAGCCGGTGACCCTGCTGAACGTGCCGCAATTGCAGGACGTGGCGACCATGCTCACGCTGATCCGCAACATGGGCGTCTCGGCCAGCCGCTCGGACGACGGCACCGTGCTCATCGACGCCGGTGCGCTGAGCACGCCCGAGGCGCCGTACGAGCTGGTCAAGACCATGCGGGCGTCGGTGCTGGCCCTGGGCCCGCTGCTGGCGCGCTTTGGCGAGGCAACCGTCTCGCTGCCCGGCGGCTGCGCCATCGGCTCGCGGCCGGTGGACCAGCACATCAAGGGCCTCACGGCCATGGGCGCCGAGATCGTGGTCGAGCACGGCTACATGATCGCCAAGCTGCCCGCCGGCTGGACGCGCCTGAAGGGGGCCCGCATCACCACCGACATGGTCACCGTGACCGGCACCGAAAACTTCCTCATGGCCGCGGCTCTGGCCGAGGGTGAAACAGTGCTCGAGAACGCCGCGCAGGAGCCCGAGATCATCGACCTGGCCGAGATGCTGATCGCCATGGGCGCGCAGATCGAAGGCCACGGCACCAGCCGCATCCGCATCCAGGGCGTCGACAAGCTGCGCGGCTGCACCCACCGTGTGGTGGCCGACCGCATCGAGGCCGGCACCTTCCTGTGCGCGGTGGCCGCCACGGGCGGCGACGTCACGCTGCGCCACGGCCGCGCCGACCACCTGGACGCCGTCATCGAGAAGCTGCGCGAAGCCGGCGTGGAAGTGCAGGCCGTGGATGGCGGCATCCGCGTGAAGAGCGCAGGTGGCACCACGCTCAAGGCCCAGGGGTTCCGCACCACCGAGTACCCGGGTTTCCCGACCGACATGCAGGCCCAGTTCATGGCGCTCAACTGCATCGCGCAGGGCACGGCCACGGTGACCGAAACCATCTTCGAGAACCGCTTCATGCACGTCGACGAGCTGGTGCGGCTGGGCGCCAAGATCCAGACCGATGGCAAGGTCGCCATCATCGAGGGCCTGAGCACCACATCCAGCCGCCTGTCGGGCGCCACCGTGATGGCCACCGACCTGCGCGCGTCCGCCAGCCTCGTGATCGCGGGCCTGGTGGCCGACGGCGAAACCATAGTGGACCGCATCTACCACCTGGACCGTGGCTACGACTGCATGGAAGCGAAACTGCGCGGCATCGGCGCCCACATTGAACGGATGACATGAAGAACAACCCCCTGAGCGGCTTCGCCGCTTCCGCCTTCTCTCGCCTTGCTGCGCAATGCGGGAAGGGGGACGCCGCCCGTGTGGCGGGGCGGCCCTTACACGGCGGCCCATGCTTGCGGCGTGCCAGTTTCATAGGGTTTGGGGCCTACCAAAGAACAGTGGAGCAATTGCAATGACGATCACCCTGGCCCTCTCGAAAGGCCGCATCTTCGACGAAACCCTGCCCTTGCTGGCCGCCGCCGGCATCGAGGTGCTGGAAGACCCCGAAAAATCCCGCAAGCTCATCCTGACCACCAACCAGCCCGACGTGCGCGTGGTGCTGGTGCGCGCCACCGACGTGCCCACGTACGTGGAGTACGGCGGCGCCGACATCGGCGTGACCGGCAAGGACACCCTCATCGAGCACGGCGGCCAGGGCCTGTACCAGCCGCTCGATTTGCGCATCGCCAAGTGCCGGGTGAGCGTGGCCGTGCGCAGCGACTTCGACTACGAGCGCGCCGTCAAGCAGGGCTCGCGCCTGAAAGTGGCCACCAAGTACACCAGCATCGCCCGCGACTTCTTTGCGAGCAAGGGTGTGCACGTGGACATGGTCAAGCTGTACGGCAGCATGGAACTGGCCCCGCTGATCGGCCTGGCCGATGCCATCGTCGATCTGGTCTCCACCGGCAACACGCTCAAGGCCAACCACCTTGTGGAGGTCGAACGCATCATGGACATCAGCTCCTACCTGGTCGTGAACCAGGCCGCGCTCAAGCTCAAGCAGGCGCCGCTGCGCCGCATCATCGATGCGTTTGCGGGTGCCATTGCCAAGGACTGACCGTTGCCGCCCCCGCCCAGCGCCGTGACGTGCAGCGTCCCGCAGCCCGCCGATTCCGCCGATTTCGCCGACAGTGCGCGCCTGATCGCCGCCAGCCGGCGGCAGGCCGTGCAGGCGGTGAACACCCTGCTGGTCGGGCTGTACTGGCAGATCGGCAGGCGCATCAGCCGCAAGATCGCGGCGGCCGAGTGGGGCGACGGAGTGGTAGTCCAACTGGCGGGCTACCTGGCGCAGACGCCGCTGGGGCTGCGAGGATTCACCCGGCCGAACCTCTTGCGGATGCGGCAGTTTGACGAGGCGTACCCCGATGCGCAAATTGTCTCGGCACTGCGGAGACAATGGCCTGGGACACACCACCTCATCATCCTGGGCCAAGAGCCGCGCCCCGAAAAACGTGAGTACTGCCTGCGTCTGCGTGCGGTGCAGGGCAAGGGACGCTGGAGCGGAAGTTCAAAACCGCTCCGTTCGAGCGCACCGTGCTGCCCCGCAAAAGTCGCACCGCTGGCGGGACACATCCACCCTGACAGACGGATGAGGCCACCGACTGAAGAATGACTATGAAATCAATAGCTGCCCCCGCTTACCTGTCCACGGCTGAAGCCGATTTTGAGCAAAAATTCCAGCAGCGCCTGCACTGGTCTGCCGACACCGACGCCGCCATCGAGCAGCGCGTGGCCGACATCCTGGCCGATGTGCAAGAGCGGGGCGATGCCGCCGTGCTGGATTACACCGCCCGATTCGACGGCCTCTCGGCCCCTGACGTGGCGGCACTGGAGCTGACCCAGGCCGACTTCAAGGCCGCGTTCGACGCCATTGCGCAGGCCCAGCGCGACGCGCTGCAGGCCGCCGCCAAGCGCGTGCGCAGCTACCACGAGGCGCAGAAAAAAGCCTCGGGCGAGAGCTGGAGCTACCGCGACGAGGACGGCACCTTGCTGGGCCAGAAGGTCACGCCGCTGGACCGCGTGGGCATCTACGTGCCCGGTGGCAAGGCGGCGTACCCGTCCAGCCTGCTGATGAACGCCATTCCGGCCCACGTGGCCGGTGTGCAGGAAATCATCATGGTCGTGCCCACGCCCGTGCGCGGCAGCGTGGCCACGGGTGGCTCGGGCGCGCAGCTTGCCTCCGACAAGGGCGAGCGCAACGACCTGGTGCTGGCGGCCGCCTACGTGGCGGGCGTCACGCGTGCCTTCACCATCGGCGGTGCGCAGGCCGTGGCCGCGCTGGCCTATGGCACGGCCACGATTCCGAAGGTCGACAAGATCACCGGCCCGGGCAACGCCTACGTGGCCAGCGCCAAGAAGCGCGTGTTCGGCACAGTCGGCATCGACATGATCGCGGGCCCGAGCGAAATCCTGGTGCTGGCCGACGGCAGCACGCCGCCCGACTGGGTGGCCATGGACCTCTTCAGCCAGGCCGAACACGACGAGCTGGCCCAGAGCATCCTGCTGTGCCCCGACGCCGCCTACATCGCCGCCGTGCAGCGCGAGATCGACCGCCTGCTGCCCACCATGCCGCGCGCCGAGATCATCGCCAAGAGCCTCACGGGCCGCGGCGCGCTGATCCTCACCAAGGACATGGAAGAAGCCTGCGCGATCAGCAACCGCATCGCACCCGAGCATCTGGAAGTGAGCTCTACCGACCCGCACCGCTGGGAGCCGCTGCTGCGCCACGCGGGCGCGATCTTCCTGGGGGCCTACACCAGCGAGTCCCTGGGCGACTACTGCGCGGGCCCCAACCACGTGCTGCCCACCAGCGGCACGGCACGCTTTTCGTCGCCCCTGGGCGTGTACGACTTCCAAAAGCGCAGCAGCCTCATCGAGGTGAGTGAAGCCGGTGCCCAGGTGCTGGGCACCATCGCCGCCGAGCTGGCCTACGGCGAGGGCCTGCAGGCCCACGCGCAGGCGGCCGAGATGCGCCTGAAGACCCCGCTCAAGCCGCGCTGACGGCGCCGACCGGGCCCAGGGGCAGGGCCCCGCTCGCCCCACCCGCCGCGCTGCCGGTGTGTGGCACCACGGCCAGGGCCTGGGGTGCTGCCACGGGTGCAGCCGGATACGCAGCGCCTGGCACCGCGCGGTGCTTCGCCCAGTTCAGCCGCGCGGGCCGGCTGCCTTCTGCGCTCACCCGCAGCCGCACGGGGCCCGCGAACGACAGGCGCTGGCCGGCTTCCAGAAAATAGTCTTCCAGCAGGCCGTCGCACGTCACCCAGACGCGGCCTTGCTCGACTTCGAGCAGGGCGATGTCGCCTGCGCGGAAGTCCAGCACCTGGACGGCCTGCAGTGGGGGCAGCGGCTGGCGCTTCCATTGCAGGGTGAGGGGCGCCGCAAGCTGGGCGGGCAGCGTGGGCGACGGTGGGGTGGGGGTGTGGTGCAGCGTGTTCATGCCTTCACTGTGCGGCCAGGCCCCGCGCGGCGCCACGGACAGGCTCGCACGACCTGATCCAGTACAGATGGTCTGTACTGGCCATCTGTACTGTACGGGGTGCACTTGCTCTGTACTGGCTGTTTTTGCGGCTGCCAGTACAGAATGCAGCCATGGCCTCCACCGACGACGCACCCCCGCTCTACCTCCAGATCGGCGAACAGCTCGCGCAGCTGATCCGCAATGGCACGCTCGCGCGTGGCGAAAAACTGCCGTCCGTGCGCGAGCTGGCCCGCCAGCACGGCGTGGCGCAGACCACCGTGGTGCAGGCCTACCACTGGCTGGAGGATGCGCGCCTGATCACCGCGCGCCCGCGCTCGGGTTTCTTCGTGGCGGCGCGGCCGGTGAGCCTGCCCGAGCCCAGCACGCCGCGCCCCATGCGCCGCCCGCGCGAGGTGTCTGTGGACTGGCTGGGCCAGCGCATCCTGGGGCGCAACCAGCCCGAGGACATGATCTCCTTCAGCAGCGGCACGCCGGGCTTCGAGCTGTTCAACCCCGACCGGGTGCGCCGCGCCGTGGTGCGCGCCGCGCAGCGCCACCGCAACCTGCTGTGCACCTACCCCACGTCGGCGGGGCACGAGGATGCGCGCCGCGCCCTGGCGCGCTACGCCGTCGGCATGGGCTGCAGCCTGGACCCCGAGAACATCGTGGTCACCGGCGGCTGCATGGACTCCATCGCGCTGTGCCTGCGGGCCGTGACCCAGCCGGGCGACGTGGTGGCGCTGGAGTCGCCCACGCATTTTTCGTTTCTGGAGGTGCTGCAGGGCCTGCACCTGCGCGCGCTGGAGATCCCCACGCACCCGCGCCACGGTTTGTCGCTGGATGCGCTGCAGCTGGCGCTGGACACCCAGCCGGTCAAGGCCGTGATGATCGTCCCCACGCTCAGCAACCCGCTGGGCAGCTGCATGCCGCAGGCCGAGCGCAAGCGGCTGGCGCAGATGGCGGCGCGGCACGACATGGCAGTCATCGAGGACGCGATCTACAACGACCTGGTTGAGGTCGACGAGATGCGCCGCACCGTCAAGTCGTACGACACCACGGGCCACGTGATGCTGTGCGATTCGTTTTCGAAGACGCTGGCGCCGGGGCTGCGCCTGGGCTGGCTGGAGGCCGGGCGCTGGAGCGAGAAGGTGCGTGGCATCAAGGACCTGCAGGCGGGCGGCCAGTCGGCCGTGCTGGAGCTGGCGCTGGCCGACCTCATCACCCAGGCGGGCCACGCCGCCGCCATGCGCCAGCTGCGCGCGGGCGTGGCGGCGCGCATGGACGAGGCGCGGCGGGTGATCGCATCGCACTTCCCGCAGGGCACCCGGGTGAGCGACCCGCCCGGCGGCCTGCTGATGTGGCTGGAGCTGCCCAAGGGGCTCGATTCGGTGCAACTGCACGAGGCTTGTCTGGCCCGGCAAATCCTGATCGCGCCGGGCACGGTGTTCAGTACCAGCGGGCGCTTTCGCAACTGCCTGCGCATCGGGGTGGGAGGCGACTGGTCGCCCGCCCACCTGGAGGCCCTGCGCACCGTGGGCGACATGGCCACGCAGATGCTGCAGAGCCAGCGGCGGGCGGCGTAGTCCAACGGCACAAGGCAAATAAAATACACGAACTTCGTGGAGCACGAACTTCGTGTAATATCAACCGCATGAAAAACGTCACCGTGACCATGGACGACACCGTTGCCGAATGGGTGCGCGTGGAAGCTGCCAAGCGCGGCAGCAGCGTGTCGCGCCTGCTCGGTGAATGGCTGGCCGAAAAGATGCGCCAGGAAGACGCCTACGCCCAGGCGATGCGCGAGGCGCTGGGCTTTGAATCCTGGGGCGCGTCCACGGGGCCGTACGTGCCCCGCGAGACCTTGTTTCTGCGCTGAATGGCGCGACACGCATGAGCACCGTCCCCATCTTTGTCGATACCGAGATCCTGCTGGCCAGCGTGGACGACCGCGATGCCGAGCGCCAGGCGCGCGCCCGCGAGTGGATCAGCTTTTGCTGGCAGACGCGCAGCGGCCGCATCAGCTCGCAGGTGCTCAACGAGCTGTACAACCAGGCGATCCAGCGCTTTGACGGCCCGCAGGTGCTGCAGCAGGTGCGCGCCCAGGTGCGCCGCCTGCGCGTGTGGCTGCCGCCGCACCTCGACTCCTACACCGTGGACGGCGCCTGGGATCTGCAGGACCGCTACCGCCTGGGCTACTGGGATGCGCTCATCCTCTCGTCCGCCCACCAGCAGGGCTGCCGCTATCTGCTGACCGAGGCGCTGCCGCACGGCGAGCCGCTGGACGCCGTGCGGCCCATCAACCCGTTTCTCACCACCCCCAACGAACTGGACACCACCGAATGACTACTCCCGCGTCGTCCCCCCTCCAGGCCCTGGCCCGCATCCGCGCCGATGTGCGCGCCATGCACGCGTACGGCGTGCAGCCGTCCACCGGCATGCTCAAGATGGACGCGATGGAGAACCCGTTCCGCCTGCCCGCACATCTGCAGGCCGCGCTGGGCCAGCGCCTGGGGGCGCTCGCGCTCAACCGCTACCCCGGCGACCGCCTGCTGGACCTGAAGGCGTCCCTCGCCCAATACGCCGGCCTGCCCGAGGGCTACGGTATCGTGCTGGGCAACGGCTCGGACGAACTCATCACCTTGCTGGCGCTGGCCTGCGCGCAACCCGGCACCGGTCAGCGCGCCACCATGCTCGCACCCATGCCAGGCTTCGTGATGTACCCGCTGTCCGCGCAGCTGCAGGGCCTGGACTTCGTCGGCGTGCCGCTCACGCCGGACTTCGAGCTGGACGAGCCCGCCATGCTGGCCGCCATCGCCCAGCACAACCCCGCCATCACCTACATCGCCTACCCCAACAACCCCACGGCCACGCTGTGGGACGAGGGCGCGGTGCAGCGCATCATCGACGCCGCGGGCGCGCAGGGCGGCATCGTGGTCATGGACGAGGCCTACCAGCCGTTTGCCAGCCGCACCTTCATCGACCGCATGCGGGCCGAGCCCGCCCGCAATGCCCACGTGCTGCTGATGCGCACGCTCAGCAAGTTCGGCCTGGCGGGTGTGCGCCTGGGCTACCTCATCGGCCCCGCTGCGTTCGTCAGCGAGATCGACAAGGTGCGCCCGCCCTACAACGTGAGCGTGCTCAACTGCGAGGCCGCGCTGTTCGCCTTGGAACACGCCGAAGTGTTCGCCGAGCAGGCCGCCGAGATCCGCGCCGAGCGCACCAAGGTCCTGGAGGCCCTGCGCCAGATGCCCGGCATCGAAAAATGCTGGGACAGCGAGGCCAACATGATCCTGGTCCGCGTGGCGGATTCCGCCCGGGCGTACGACGGCATGAAAAACCGCAAGGTCCTCGTCAAGAACGTTTCTACAATGCACCCATTGCTGGCCAACTGCCTGCGCCTGACGGTCGGCGCCGCCTCCGACAACGCGCAGATGCTGGCCGCCCTGCAAGCCTCCCTATGACTTCCTCCGCACTCGTCACCTCCACGACCACCGACCCCCTGGCCGACCGCATCGCCGAAGTCAGCCGCAACACCGCCGAGACGCGCATCCGCGTGCGCATCAACCTCGACGGCACGGGCCAGGCCAAGCTGCACACGGGCATCGGCTTCTTCGACCACATGCTCGACCAGATCGCCCGCCACGGGCTGATCGACCTCGACATCGACTGCGAAGGCGACCTGCACATCGACGGCCACCACACGGTCGAAGACGTGGGCATCACGCTGGGCCAGGCCTTTGCGCGTGCCGTGGGCGACAAGAAGGGCATCCGCCGCTACGGCCACGCCTACGTGCCGCTCGACGAAGCGCTGTCGCGCGTGGTGGTCGATTTCTCGGGCCGCCCGGGGCTGCACATCGACGTGAAGTTCACGGCCGGCAGCATCGGCCAGCTCGATACGCAGCTGGTGTACGAGTTCTTCCAGGGCTTCGTGAACCACGCGGGCGTCACGCTGCACATCGACAACCTCAAGGGCTTCAACGCCCACCACCAGTGCGAAACCATCTTCAAGGCGTTCGGGCGCACGCTGCGCGCGGCGCTGGAGCGCGACCCGCGCTCGGCGGGCGTCATCCCGTCCACCAAGGGTTCCTTGTGAGTTTTTTGAATCAAATCAAGCGCTAGCGCTTGATGGATAAGCGCTAGCAGCTATGAATATGGAAGCAAAAACCGTCGCCGTCGTGGACTACGGCATGGGCAACTTGCGCTCGGTGTCGCAGGCCGTGCAGGCCGCCGCCGAGGGCACCGGCTGGACCGTGGTCGTCACCCAGCGCCCCGACGACGTGCGCGCCGCACAGCGCATCGTGCTGCCGGGGCAGGGCGCCATGCCCGACTGCATGCGCGAGCTGCGCGAATCGGGCCTGCAGGAGTCCGTGCTCGAAGCCGCTGCCAGCAAGCCCATGTTCGGCGTGTGCGTGGGCATGCAGATGCTGCTGGACCACAGCGCCGAGGGGGATACCCCGGGCCTGGGCCTGATCCACGGCCGGGTGAGCAAGTTCGACCTGATCGGCCGCACCCAGCCCGACGGCAGCCGCTACAAGGTGCCGCAGATGGGCTGGAACCAGGTGCACCAGATGCCGGACGCCGGCCGTGCGGGCGCGGTGCACCCGGTCTGGGCGGGCGTGCCCGACGGCAGCTACTACTATTTCGTGCACAGCTTCTATGCGCAACCGCAAGATGCTGCGCACTGCGCGGGGCAGACCGACTACGGCGGTTTGTTCGCAGCGGCCATTGCGCGCGATAATATTTTTGCCACGCAATTCCATCCAGAGAAAAGCGCGGAGCACGGCCTGGCCCTGTACCGCAATTTCCTGCACTGGAACCCCTGATCCTTCCGTCCTCGTTCACCCCTTACTCCACCAGCCTGTTCGGTCCGAGCACTGACTCGTCCTTTTTTCCCGAACCCTCCACCACCACCATGCTGCTCATTCCCGCCATCGATCTGAAAGACGGTCATTGCGTTCGCCTCAAGCAAGGCGATATGGACCAATCCACCACCTTCGGCGAAGACCCGGCCGCCATGGCGCGCAAGTGGGTGGACGCAGGCGCGCGGCGCCTGCACCTGGTCGACCTGAACGGGGCGTTCGCGGGCGTGCCCAAGAACTACAGCGCCATCAAGGCCATCCTCAAGGAAGTGGGCGACGACATCCCCGTGCAACTGGGCGGCGGCATCCGTGACCTGGACACCATCGAAAAGTACATCGACGGCGGCCTGCGCTACGTGATCATCGGCACGGCGGCGGTCAAGAACCCCGGCTTCCTGAAGGACGCGTGCAGCGCCTTCGGCGGCCACATCATCGTGGGGCTTGACGCCAAGGACGGCAAGGTCGCCACCGACGGCTGGAGCAAGCTCACGGGGCACGAGGTCGTGGACCTGGCCAAGAAGTTCGAGGACTGGGGCGTCGAGTCCATCATCTACACCGACATCGGCCGCGACGGCATGCTGTCGGGCATCAACATCGATGCCACCGTCAAGCTCGCGCAGGCACTGGCCATTCCGGTGATCGCATCGGGCGGCCTGTCGAACATGGCCGACATCGAGCAACTGTGCGCCGTCGAGGGCGAGGGCGTCGAAGGCGTGATCTGCGGCCGCGCGATCTACAGCGGTGACCTCGACTTTGCGGCCGCGCAGGCGCGTGCCGACGAACTGAACGGGTGACCCTCCCATCCGCCCTGAGCGGCTGCGCCGCTTGCCCCAGGGGGCACGACGCCAGTGGCCTGGCGAAGCCAGTTCCCCGGCGTCCGCTGGCCTCGGCAGCGCCCCATCCACGAATCGCTGACTGACTGACCGACATGCTCGCCAAACGCATCATCCCCTGCCTCGACGTCACCGGAGGCCGCGTGGTCAAGGGTGTCAATTTTCTGGAGCTGCGCGATGCGGGCGACCCCGTCGAGATCGCCGCGCGCTACAACGCGCAGGGCGCCGACGAGCTCACCTTCCTGGACATCACCGCCACCAGCGACGGCCGCGACCTGATCCTGCCCATCATCGAAGCGGTGGCCAGCCAGGTGTTCATTCCGCTCACGGTGGGTGGCGGCGTGCGCACGGTGGAAGACGTGCGCCGACTGCTGAACGCGGGTGCCGACAAGACCAGCTTCAACTCGGCCGCGATTGCCAACCCCGACGTGATCGATGCCGTGTCCGCCAAGTACGGCGCGCAGTGCATCGTGGTGGCCATCGACGCCAAGCGCCGCTCGGCCGAGGACGCGCAGCGCATCGGCGCCCACGGCCAGCCTGTGGGCGAAGGCTGGGACGTCTACAGCCACGGCGGCCGCAAGAACACGGGCCTGGACGTGGTGGCCTGGGCCACCGAGATGGCGCGCCGCGGTGCTGGCGAAATCCTGCTGACCAGCATGGACCGCGACGGCACCAAGGCGGGTTTTGACCTGACCCTGACCCGCGCGGTGAGCGACGCGGTCAGCGTGCCCGTGATCGCCTCGGGCGGCGTGGGCAACCTCGACCACCTGGCCGACGGCGTGCAGCAGGGCGGGGCGGACGCGGTGCTGGCGGCCAGCATTTTTCATTACGGCGAATACACCGTGGGCCAGGCCAAGGCCCGCATGGCCGAGCGCGGCATTCCTGTGCGGCTCTAGGGTCATTGCTATTAAAAATGTAGCTGCTGCCGCTTGTTCAGCCTGCGGCAGGCCCTGAAAAAGCGTCAAACTTCGGTCGGGATGGCCCCGTCCCGGAATCCAAATCGCCGACAATCCCTTTCATGAACTGGCTCAACGAAGTGAAATGGGACGCGCAGGGCCTGGTGCCCGTCATTGCGCAGGAGCAGGGCACGGGCGACGTGCTGATGTTTGCGTGGATGAACCGCGAGGCGCTGGAGAAGACCGCTGAACTCGGCCGCGCCGTGTACTACAGCCGCTCGCGCAGCAAGCTGTGGTTCAAGGGCGAAGAGTCCGGCCACGTGCAGACGGTGCACGAGATCCGGCTCGACTGCGACAACGACGTGGTGCTGCTCAAGGTCACCCAGCTCGGCCACGAGCCCGGCATCGCCTGCCACACGGGCCGCCACAGCTGTTTTTTCAGCGTGCTCAAGGACGGCGCCTGGACGCCTGTCGATCCGGTCTTGAAAGACCCCGAATCCATCTACAAATAAAGAGAACCATGAGTTCCAACGATTCCCTCGCCCGCCTTGCGCAAGTGATCGAAAGCCGCAAGCCGGCCAACGGTGGCGACCCCGACAAGAGCTACGTCACGCGCCTGTTGCACAAGGGCCCCGACAGCTTCTTGAAGAAGATCGGCGAAGAAGCCACCGAGGTGGTGATGGCGGCAAAGGACGTAGACCATGGTGCCGACAAGTCCAAGCTGGTGTACGAGGTGGCGGACCTGTGGTTCCACTCCATGGTGGCGCTGGCCCACTACGGCCTCACGCCGGCCGACGTGCTGACCGAGCTGGAGCGCCGCGAAGGCACCAGCGGCATCGAGGAAAAAGCCTTGCGCAAGGCCACTGCGCGTGCAGCCGACGAAGAAGGATCTCCATGAGCGACATCATCGACGTGACCTCCCACGAGCAACGGGCCCAGGGGCTCAAGAACATCGGCTGGGTCAGCTATGTGCTGCACCTGATCGTGGCGGTGGGCGCCGTGGTGCCCGGGGCGCAGGCCAGCGCCTTGCTGCTGGTCATTGCGCTGGTGATCGACCTGGTCAAACGCAGCGACGCCGAAGGCACGTGGCAGGCCAACCACTTCTCGTGGCGCATCCGCTCGACGATCTGGGCGGGTGTTCTGTACGTGGTGACCTTCCCGTTCTTCCTGCTGGGATTGTTTTTGTTCAATCCCGCCTGGGTTTTGGTCTCCATTTGGTTCCTGTACCGCATCGTGCGCGGCATGCTGGCCATGAGCAAGAACCAGGCTGTGGATGCCTGAAGAAGAACCCGCAGCGCCGCCCGCGCAGCCGCAGCCCCTGCCGCGCCTGAACCTGGCCCTGCAGGGTGGCGGCTCGCATGGTGCGCTGACCTGGGGCGTGCTGGACGCACTGCTCGAAGACGGGCAGTGGCACTTCGACGGCGTGAGCGGCACCAGTGCCGGCGCCATGAACGCCGTGGCCCTGGCGCATGGCTTTGCCAAGGCGGCCCACGAGCACAAGCACCCGCACGAAGCCCACCTGGCCGGCTGCCAGGAGGCGCGCAATACGCTGACCCGGCTGTGGGAGGGCGTGGGCACGCTGGGCAGCCTCATGTGGGGCTCGCCCCTGTCGGCGGCCAACCCCATGATGGGGCTGATGCGCCAGTGGCTGTCGCCCTACCAGACCAACCCGCTCGACATCAATCCGCTGCGCCGTTTGCTAGAGCGCGAGGTGGACTTCGACCTGCTGTGCAGCACGCGGCGTGCCATCAGCGCCGCGGGCGGCCCCCAGGTGTTCGTCTGCGCCACCAACGTGCGCACGGGGCGCGGTGAAATCTTCTCGGGCCCCAAGCTCAGCGCGGATGCGGTGATGGCGTCGGCCTGCCTGCCGCTGCTGTTCAAGGCGGTGGAGATCGACGGCGAGCACTACTGGGACGGCGGCTACTCCGGCAACCCCGCGCTGCACCCGCTGATCTACCAGACCGAGACCTCCGACATCCTGCTGGTGCAGATCAACCCCATAGAGCACCTCGAGCTGCCCCACTCCGGCCAGGAGATCATGGAGCGCATGAACGAGGTCACCTTCAACGCCAGCCTGCTGGCCGAGATGCGCGCCATCGAGTTCGTGCGCCGCCTGCTGGCCGAGGGCAAGCTGGACCCGCGCCGCTACAAGAATGTGCGCATGCACCGCATCGACGGCGGCTCGGTGCTGGCGCCCTTCGGCGCCGACAGCAAGACGCGCGCGGACCTGGCCTTCGTGCGCAAGCTCTTTGCCCTGGGCCGCACGGCGGGGCAGGAATGGCTGCACGCGCACCGCAAGGACGTGGGCGTGCGGCCGACCATCAAGATCCCTGACAATGCTTGAAGCCCCCTGTGTCGCCTGCGGCGCCTTCCCCCTCGGGGGGAGCCACCCGTGGCCTGGCGGAGCCAGTTCCACGGTGGCGCTGGCCTGGGGCGCGCCGGTTGCAATGGCTTGGGGGCTGGGCAGCGCCCGGTGAACTGTTAACTTCGTACCGACATTTTCTCATGCACGATCCGAACTGCCTTTTCTGCAAGATCATCGCGGGCCAGATTCCTTCGAAGAAGGTCTACGAGGACGAGGAAATCTTCGCCTTTCACGACATCCACCCGTGGGCGCCTGTGCACTTTCTGATGGTGCCCAAGCGGCATATCCCTTCGATGGCGCAGGTCACCGCCGACGACGCGGGCGTGCTGGGGCGCATGATGGCGCTGGCGCCGCGGCTGGCCCTCGAGCAGGGCTGCAACCCGTATCCGGAAGGTGGCTTTCGCGTCGTGGTAAACACCGGGGTGGAAGGCGGGCAGGAGATCCACCACCTGCATGTGCATGTGATGGGCGGCTCCCGCCCGTGGCTCAAAGGCTGAACCAGGCTGACGGGTGGTGCAGGGAGATTCCCGCAGTCCGTCATGGGGCTGTGAACTCCTGCCACGCCCCCCGTCTAAAATGATTGCAATTCGTTAGGAGATATTCCATGGGCTCTTTTTCCATCTGGCACTGGCTGATCGTGCTGCTGATCGTCGTCATGGTGTTCGGCACCAAGAAGCTCAAGAACATGGGCTCCGACCTCGGGGGCGCCGTCAAGGGCTTCAAGGACGGCATGAAGGACGGCTCGGCCGACCCCACCGCCACCCCTCCCGCGGGCCACGTCGCCAACAACCCGGCGGCCGACAAGACCACCATCGATGTCGAAGCCAAGCAAAAAAGCTGAGCGGGCTGCATGGGTCACCTTGATCCCTGCATGCCGCGCGCTGACTGCCACCCATGATTGATATTGGCCTGTCCAAGATGGCGCTGATCGGTGCGGTGGCGCTCATCGTCATCGGCCCTGAAAAGCTTCCCCGCGTGGCCCGCACGGTGGGCACCTTGCTCGGCAAGGCCCAGCGCTACGTGTCCGACGTGAAGGCCGAGGTCAACCGGTCCATGGAGCTCGACGAGCTCAAGAAGATGAAGGACACGGTGGAGAACGCGGCGCGCGACGTGCACCAGTCCATCCAGACCAACGCCAGCGAGTTCGAAAAAGACTGGGCCAGCGTCACCGACACCAGCCACGCCGACCTGCACGAGCCGCAGGCCCCCGTGGTGCCGGCGTACAAGCACCCCGGCAAGAACTGGCGCCTCAAGCGCGGTGCCGTGCCGCAGTGGTACAAGGCCAAGAGCGGCGTGCGCACCAAGGCGCAGTCCGGCGCGGCCCGCGTGGCGCGCTACCGTCCCCAGAAATTCCACTGACCCGAAAGCGCCAGCAGCCGGCGCCGCTGTGCGCTGCATGGGCGGCCCTCACGCCCTGAAAACCCACTATGTCCGAAACCCCTTCCCAAGAAGACGAGCTGGCCGGTACCGAGCAGCCCTTCGTGCAGCACCTGATGGAGTTGCGCGACCGGCTGGTCAAGGCGCTCATTGCCATCGGCATTGCGGCGGCCATCCTGTTCTTCTTTCCCGGCCCTGGCGCGCTGTACGACTTCCTGGCGGCGCCGCTGGTGGCGCACCTGCCCAAGGGGGCCACGCTGATCGCCACCTCGGTGATCTCGCCGTTCATGGTGCCGCTCAAGATCTTGCTGATGTCGGCCTTTTTGCTGGCGCTGCCCTTCGTGCTGTGGCAGGTGTGGGCCTTCGTGGCGCCGGGCCTGTATTCGCACGAAAAGAAGCTGGTGCTGCCGCTCGTGATCTCCAGCACGCTGCTGTTCTTCATCGGCGTGGCCTTTTGCTACTACCTGGTGTTCGGGCAGGTGTTCGCGTTCATCCAGAGCTTTGCGCCCAAGAGCATCACGGCCGCGCCTGACGTCGAGGCCTACCTGAGCTTCGTGCTGTCGATGTTCCTGGCCTTCGGCCTGGCGTTCGAGGTGCCCATCGCCGTGGTGGTGCTGGCGCGCATGGGCATCGTCAGCGTGCAGAAGCTGCGCGAGTTCCGCGGCTACTTCATCGTGCTGGCCTTCGTGATCGCCGCGGTCGTCACGCCGCCGGACGTGGTCTCGCAGCTCTCGCTCGCCATCCCCATGTGCCTGCTGTACGAAGTGGGCATCTGGGCCGCGCAGATCTTCATCAAGCACACCAAGGCGCCGGAAGAGGCGGGGGAATCTCCGTCGGCCTCCTGACCCCCGCCCGAACGGGCTGATCGACCGCAAAAGGGTCGGGGTGTTTGGATGAGGGCGCGTGTTTCGCGCCTTGCATGCTGCCAGGAGCTACTGCCAAAGTTACCCAAAAAAATAGCTGCTGACGCCCTATCTACAGGCGTCAGCAGCTATTTTTTTGATAGTGCTGGAGAGAGCGGGGCAGGGCGGACCAGGGCACAGCGGTCATTCGCCACATCGGCGTGCCTTCCGGGCACGCCGGATCTTGGATGTGGCTCCCGACAACCCCTTGTCGCACATGCCGGTATCAGGGGCGCGCCGCCCCACGGTTCAACGTGCCACCGGTCGGTTACTGGCGCCTTTTCGGCTTGGGCCGCACGCCGGGGGTGATGTTCAGCTCCACCATCTTGTCGGCGCGCTGCACATTGAACGGGGCGGCAGTCCCTGGCTTGAGTCCGGCCACGGCGGTCAGCAGCTCCGACACGTTGCCCACGTTCTTGCCTTCCACCTTCACGATCACGTCCCCCGGGCGCATGCCGGCCTGGGCGGCAGGGCCGTCCTGCAGCACGCCGGTGATGATCACGCCTTCGGTCGCCTTCACGCCGAAGGTCTCGGCCAGCTCGGGCGAGAGCTCGTTGGGCTCCACCCCGATCCAGCCGCGCGTGACCTGGCCGTCCTTCACGATGCCGTCGAGCACCAGCCGCGCCGTGGACACGGGGATGGCAAAGCCGATGCCCATGCTGCCGCCCGAGCGCGAGTAAATGGCAGTGTTGATGCCCATGAGATTGCCGTTCACGTCCACCAGCGCGCCGCCCGAGTTGCCAGGGTTGATGGCGGCATCGGTCTGGATGAAGTTCTCGAAGGTATTGATTCCGAGTTGCGTGCGGCCCAGCGCGCTCACGATGCCGCTCGTCACCGTCTGGCCCACGCCGAACGGGTTGCCGATGGCCAGCACCTGGTCGCCCACGGCCAGGCCGTCGGAATTGCCCAGCACGATGACCGGCAGCTTGTCGAGTTCGATCTTGAGGATGGCCAGGTCGGTGTCGGGGTCGGTGCCGATCACGCTCGCCCGCGCACGGCGGCTGTCGGTGAGCGTGACCTCGATCTCGTCGGCACCTTCGACCACGTGATTGTTGGTGAGGATGTAGCCGTCGGGGCTCACGATCACGCCGCTGCCCAGCCCGGCCTGGGCCTGCGCACCCTGGTCACCGAAGAAGAACTGGAACCACGGATCGTTGCTGCGCGGATGGCGCACCGCCTTGCTGGTGTTGATGCTGACCACGGCGGGCGCGGCCTTGCGCGCAGCGGCGCTGAAGCTGCCGGCCACCGGCTGGCCCTGGGGCGTGGCCGGTGCTTCCAGCAGCGCAATGCCCGCGCCGGAGCGCGTGGTGCCCCGGCCGAGCCAGTCGGGTTGCAGGGTGGCGACAACGAAGTAGGCGGCGACAAACACGGTCACGGCCTGGGAAAAGAGCAGCCAGATGCGCTTCATGGGGTCCTGTCGAATGGTCGAAAAACGAAGAAGCCGCGTCGGGCCCTGTCGGTGGGGGCGCGGCATTGCTTCCTGTGCGCCATTGTCCCCCAAGGCCGCAACTATGGGCGCTGGCCGCGCGCGACAATAGGCGCATGAGCATTTCCCGCACCGCGCTTTTGCAGGCCTTCGATGGCCTGCTGCAACCCGAACGCTTCAAGGACTACGGCCCCAATGGTCTGCAGGTCGAGGGCAAGCCCGAGGTGCGCCGCATCGTCAGCGGAGTGACCGCCAGCCGCGCGCTGATCGACGCGGCCATCGCCGCGCAGGCCGACGCGATCTTCGTGCACCACGGCCTGTTCTGGCGGGGGCAGGACGGCCGCGTCACCGGCTGGATGAAGCAGCGCCTGCAGCGGCTGCTGGCGCACGACATCAACCTGTTCGCCTACCACTTGCCGCTCGATGCACACCCCGAGCTGGGCAACAACGCGCAACTGGGCCACGTGCTGGGCTGGACGGCCGACGCGCGCTTTGGCGAGCAGGACCTGGGCTTTGTGGCGACCGCGGCCTTCCCCGATGGCCAGGCACTGGCGGACCATGTGGCCAGCACGCTGGGCCGCGACGTGACCCTGGTGCAGCCCGACCCCGATGGTGCACCGCAGCCCATCCGCCGTGTGGCCTGGTGCACAGGCGGCGCGCAGGGCTACTTCGAATCGGCCATCGCAGCCGGGGCGGATGCCTTCATCACGGGAGAGATCTCCGAGCCGCAGGCGCACCTGGCGCGTGAAATGGGCGTGTGCTTCATCGCGGCCGGGCACCATGCCACCGAGCGCTACGGCGCGCCGGCCGTGGCTGGGCATGTGGCGAAGCAACTGGGGTTGGAGCACACGTTCATCGAGATTGACAATCCGGCATGAAGCGCATGACGCGCATCAAGTGCATGAAGTGCATGAAGTGCATGACGTGTACATCCGTCTCCCCAGCACTGGCATCGACCCCTCCACCCCATGATCAGGAGCGCTGGCATGCTGAGCCTGCGCGCCCGGGTAGCAGGGTGGTTTACTATTAAATTCATAGCTGCTTGCGCTTGTCCATAGAGCGGTAGGCAGTGATTTCATTCAAAACGCGGACTTCCATGAAGACACTGGCCATCACCCAAGGCGACCCCGCAGGCATCGGCCCCGAGATCGTGGCCAAGGCCTTTCGCGATGCGCCCGGCGACCTCAAGGGCTGCTTCGTGGTGGGCGACACCGCCACGCTGCGCCGCGCTGCCCAGGCCATTGCGCGCCCTGGCGTGCCATCGGTGCCCGTGGCGCAGATCGGCGCGCCCGCAGAGGCGGTCGACATGCCGCCCCGCTGCATTCCGGTCCTGCAAGTGGCCGGCATTTCGGGCCCGCAACCCTGGGGGCAGATCAGCGCCGCTGCAGGGCGCGCGGCAGCGGACTGTGTGGTCTGGGCCACACGCGCGGCGCTGCGGGGCGAGGTGGCGGGGCTGGTGACGGCGCCGCTGCACAAGGAGGCCTTGTCGGCCGCAGGCGTTACCTTCCCGGGCCACACCGAATTGCTGCAGGCCGAGGCGGCCCACCACCAGGGCGTTGCGCTGTCGGCCATGCCCGTGCGCATGATGCTGGCCAGCGACGAGCTGCGCACCGTGCTGGTCAGCATCCACGTCTCGCTGCGCGAGGCCCTGGCAGCCGTCACGCACGAGAACATCCTGCAGACGCTGCAGATCACGCACGCCGCGCTGACCCGCAGTCTGGGCCGCGCCCCGCGCATGGCGGTGGCCGGCCTGAACCCCCACGCAGGGGAGGGCGGCCTGTTCGGCCGTGAAGAGATCGAGGTCATCGCCCCGGCCATCGCAGAAGCCCGCGCCCAGGGCCTGGATGCCCACGGCCCGTTCGCACCCGACACCGTCTTCATGCGTGCCCGCCACACGCCCGCGCGGCCCGGCGAGTTCGATGTGGTGATCGCGATGTACCACGACCAGGGCCTGATCCCCGTGAAGTACCTGGGCGTGGACAAGGGCGTGAACGTGACCCTGGGCCTGCCCCTGGTGCGCACCAGCCCGGACCACGGCACCGCCTTCGACATTGCAGGGCAGGGCGTCGCCGACGCCGCCAGCCTCATCGAAGCCGTGCGCATGGCGCGAGCGCTGTGTGGGTGAATTGGTTGCTTACGCTTGATGGTAAAGCGCTGGCAGCTATCGTTAAGATAGCAAGCGGAAGAGGCGTCCTCAAGCTGGCACGCCATCTATGAAACTGGGACACCCCACGCCAGTGCACCCCGTGGAACCGGCTTTGCCGGGCCACGGGGTGCGTCCCCCCACGGGGGAAGCGGCGCAGCCGCTCAGGGGGTTTCCAATCCTTCCCGTGGAACCGGCTGCCGGGCCACCGGGTGCGTCCCCCTTGGGGCTGAGGCCTGCGGCTCCAAGCCTGCCTGCGCAGGCTTGGACAGGCCGAAGAGGCCGCGCCTGCGGCGCGCGCCACCGTGGCGCGCAGCGCCTCAGGGGGTTTTCTTCAGGCTATCGCGGATCTCGCGCAGCAGCACGATGTCCTCGGGCGTCGCGGCGGGCGCTGCCGGGGCGGCCGGGGTTTCGCGCTTGAGCCGGTTGATCTGCTTGATCATCATGAAGATGATGAACGCCAGGATGATGAAGTTGACCGCCACGGTCAGGAAGTTGCCGTAGGCAAACACCGGCACGCCCGCCTTCTTGAGGGCGTCGAGCGTCATCGCCGTGCCGGGCGGCACTGACCCGAGCACGACGAAGAGGTTGGAAAAGTCGAGCTTGCCGAACACCAGGCCCACCACCGGCATGATAAGGTCGGACACCACCGAATCCACGATCTTGCCGAATGCGCCGCCGATGATCACACCGACCGCAAGGTCGATCACATTGCCCTTGACGGCGAACTCTCTGAACTCCTGCATCATGCCCATGGTGCCCTCCTGGCTGCGTGAAATGTCGATGCGCGAGTATTGCCCAGAGTCAACCCCTGTCAACCCACCCCGCATGCGTTTGAAATAACCATTTTCACTCCGCTACAATTCGCGGTTGACCCCAATGTAGCGATGATCAATCGAGGATCCCCATGAGTGACACTCCAATCGACTCCAGCAAGCGGACGTGGATCATCACGTCGGCATGCGCTGGTGCGGTGGGCGGCGTGGCAACCGCCGTTCCTTTCGTGAGTACGTTCCAGCCCTCCGAGCGCGCCAAAGCCGCCGGGGCTGCAGTCGAGGTGGATATTTCCGCCCTCAAGCCGGGCGAGAAACTCACCGTGGAGTGGCGCGGCAAGCCTGTCTGGATCATCAAGCGCACCCCGGAGCAGCTCGCCGAGCTGCCCAAGCTCGATGGCCAGCTCGCCGACCCCAAGTCCGAGCGCAAGCCCTCCGAGCTCACCCCCGAGTACGCGCGCAACGAAGCGCGTTCGATCAAGCCAGAGATTTTCGTGGGTGTGGGCATCTGCTCGCACTTGGGTTGCTCGCCGTCGGACAAGTTCCAGACCGGCGCACAGCCTTCGCTGCCCGACGACTGGAAGGGCGGTTTCCTGTGCCCTTGCCACGGCTCCACGTTCGACATGGCCGGCCGCGTGTTCAAGAACAAGCCCGCGCCCGACAACCTTGAAGTCCCTCCGCACATGTACCTGTCCGACACGCGCCTCGTGATCGGTGAAGACAAGAAGGCTTGACGGAGAACGACATGGCCCACGAATTCAAAGAAATCTCCCCCAACGCCCCGATCAGCGCACAGGTCACGAACTGGTTCGAGAACCGGTTCCCCACGGCCTTCGATGCGTACAAGGTGCACATGTCGGAGTACTACGCTCCGAAGAACTTCAACTTCTGGTACATCTTCGGCTCGCTGGCCCTGGTCGTGCTGGTGATCCAG